>NZ_JOGH01000086.1:0-30394 GCF_000721345.1 Kitasatospora sp. NRRL B-11411
GCCAGCGCGGCCTTGCGATCCTCCGCGGCGGCCCGCCGCACCTCCGCGTACGGCTCGGGGAGCACCGGGGGGAGGCGGCCCCCGAAACCCTCCCCCGCACCCTCACCCACGCCCACACCTGCGCCCAGGCCCTGGCCGTCCTGCTCCTGCCCCCGGACCAGCGCTAGGCGTACCGCCCCGTGAGGTGGGGGACGCCGCCGGCGGAGGGGTTCCTGCGAGCGCGGCGCGTCCGCGGTGGTGATCGTCGGAGCGAAGCCACCGGTCCGGCCCAGGGGGCGGCGGGCTGGTCCGCTTGCCGGGAATCGGGTCGCCACCAACGGGGTTGGTGGGGATGAACCGTTATTGGAGGGGTCATGCGAGCGATTCAGGTGTACGGAGTGGGCGGTCCCGAGGTGCTGCAGGAGGCCGAGGTGGACCAGCCGCGGCCGGGTCCGGGCGAGGCCCTCGTGGAGGTCGCCGCATCCGGGGTCAACTTCCTCGACGTCTACCACCGCGAAGGCCGGTACAGCCTCCCGCTGCCCTTCACCCCGGGCGCCGAGGGCGCCGGCACGGTCGTCGAAGTCGGACCCGGCGTCGCCGACGTCGCGGTCGGGGACCGGGTCGGCTGGGTGGAGGTTCCCGGCACGTATGCCGAGCGGGCCGTCGTGGACTCCTCCCGGCTGGTGCCGCTGCCCGACGACGTCGACTTCGAGACGGCCGCCGCCGTGCTCCTCCAAGGCATGACCGCGCACTACCTCGTCAAGGACGCCTACCCGGTCCAGGAGGGTGACACGGTGCTCGTGCACGCGGCTGCCGGTGGCATGGGGCTCCTTCTGACCCAGCTCATCACCCGCCTCGGCGGCAGGGTGATCGGTACGACGTCGACCGCGGCGAAGGCCGAACTGGCGAAGCGCGCCGGGGCCGCCGAGGTGGTCCTCTCCTCCGCGGTCGACGATCTCGCGGCCGAGGTGAGGCGGCTCAACGGCGGCCGGGGACTGCCGGTCGTCTTCGACGGCGTCGGTGCGCACACCTTCGATGCGAGCCTCGCCAGCCTGCGGCCCCGCGGCCATCTCGTGCTCTTCGGCGCGGCAAGTGGCGCCGTACCGCCGTTCGATCCGATGCGGCTCGCCCGCGGCGGTTCACTGACCCTGATCCGGCCCAGCCTCGGGGACTTCATCGCCGAGCGGTCCGAACTGCTCCGCCGGGCCGCCGACGTGTTCGAGTGGGTGCGCTCCAAAGCGTTCGAGGTCACCGTGACGGGCCGCTACGCACTGTCCGAGGCCGCCCGGGCCCACAGCGATCTGGAGGCTCGGCGCACCACCGGCAAGCTGCTCGTCGTACCCGGTGCGACCGCTGTCGGGCGCCGCGAGGAGACGCAGAGCTGACCGTCGAGGGCGGGCCCGGTGTCGTGCTGCGGCCCGAGGGGCCGGGCCTCGCCGCGCCGGTGTCCGGACGGCACGGGGCCCCGCCTGCTTCCGTTCGTGCAGGCGGGGCCCTTGCCGTCCGGGGGTTGGCTACGCGGCGGGTGCGTACTTGTAGCCGACGCGGCGGACGGTGACGATGGTGTCGCGGTAGGCCGCGCCGAGCTTGCGGCGCAGGCGGGCGACGTGGACGTCGACGGTGCGGCCGTCGCCGACGTGGCCGTAGCCCCAGACGGTGTGGACGAGTTGGTCGCGGGTGTGGACGCGGTGGGGGTGCTCGGTGAGGTGGGCGAGGAGTTCGAACTCGAGGTAGGTGAGGTCGAGCAGCGAGCCGTCGACGTAGGCGTTGCGGCGGTCCAGGTCGACGGAGATGCCGCTGTCCGCGGGGCGGGTGAACGGCCGGGCGGCCGGAGCCTCGGCGGAGGCGAGCGCGGGGGCGGAGGCGGGGGCGGCGGTGCCCCGGCCTTCGGCGGGCACCAGGACCAGGTAGCCGACCAGCGGGGAGTCGGCTGCGCCGAGCTGCGCCAGCAGCCCCTGCGGGAGGACGGACTGCGGGAGGGCGGCGACCACGGCCGCGCCGTCCTGGAGTCCGGCCAACAGGCTCTCGGGAGCGAGGGCGGCGGGCGCGGCGGGCGCGGCGACCGGCCGCGGCGGGACGGCGGTCCGCCGGTGCTCGGTGAGCGGGGCGGGCCCGCCGGCGGGGGCGAGGTTCGGCAGGGCGCGGACCGCGCGCAGGTGCGGGGTCGAGGTGGTGGTGGCGGCGGTGGCGGTGGCGTACGGCATGGTGAGGGCTCTTTCGCGCGTGACGGGCGGTGGGTGGTCGTCGTCTGCGCTTCCGGCGCACGGGGGGTGACGGTGGGTCAGGTCCGGGGCCGGGAGGCGCGGGGCACGCGCCGACAGGTCTGGTCGAAGTGGTGGTTCCGGCGCGAGGGCCAGAACGGTTCGAGGAGGGTGCGAGGCTGCACGGTTGCTCTCCGGAGCGCGGCGGGGTCGACGGGGACGCGCGGAACCGCCACCGCCCGGCGAGGCGCCGGGGGGTGGCGGTGCGTCAGCGACAGCAGGCGCTGTAGATCCGGCCGTGGTCGATGTACCGACGGACGGTGAGCACGGGGAGGGCGGGGAGCACGGCGAGGCGGACCGGGACGGTCATGACGCTGCTCCTCCCCCGGAGTGTGTCGGAAGCCCGCGGCCAACGGCGGGCACGGGTACGAGACTTCCACGCCCGGTGCCCGGAAGGCAACCCACTGCACCGCCCCATCCGCGGGGCGAGACAGAAACCGTCCGCGATTCGGACAGCACCGCTGTGACCTGCACGGATCCGAAAAATATCGGAGGCAGAACTACCTCGGGCGAGAGCCGCGCTACAGCTGGATCCCGGCCCGGGCCGCCGCGTGCTCGACCAGCCGGATCAGCAGTTCCCTGCCGTCCTCGCGCCGCCGGGCGTCGCACAGCAGCACCGGCACCCCGGCCGGCAGGTCGAGCGCGGCCCGGACGTCGTCGGGGGCGTACACCTCGGTGCCCTCGAAGCAGTTGACGGCGACCACGAACGGGATGCCGCGCTGCTCGAAGTAGTCGACCGAGGGGAAGGAGTCGGCCAGGCGCCGGGTGTCGGCGATGACCACCGCGCCGAGGGTGCCGCGGGCGAGTTCGTCCCAGACGAACCAGAACCGGTCCTGCCCGGGGGTGCCGAACAGGTAGAGGGCGAGGCCGGGCCTGAGGTCGATCCGGCCGAAGTCCATGGCGACGGTGGTGGTGCGCTTGGCCTCCACCCCGGCGGTGTCGTCGACCGGCCGGCCGATCTCGCTGAGCAGTTCCTCGGTGCGCAGCGGGCGGATCTCGCTGACCGCGCCGACCAGGGTGGTCTTGCCCGCGCCGAAGCCGCCGGCGATCAGGATCTTGACCGCGCCGACGCCCCAGGGGGCCTTGCGGGCGGCGGGGGTGGACGGGGCGTCAGAGTGCACGGAGGCCATTGATCACGTCTCGCAGCAGGCGCTCGTCCGGTTGCTGGGCGAGCTGGAAGGGTCGGGTGACGCTGATCAGCTCGGCGTCGTGGAGGTCGCCGAGCAGGACCCGGACCACGCTCACCGGCAGGTCGGTGTAGGACCCCAGCTCGGCGACGCTGAGCGGCTCGTCGCGGCAGAGTTCGAGGATCGCGTGGTGTTCCGGGTCGAGCGCGGGGTCGGTGCGGGGGCCGCCGGGGCCGGGCAGGGCCGGCACCGCGGCGGTGACGAGCGAGATCAGGTCGAACAGGCCGTCGTCGACCGGGCGGGCGCGTCCTCTGGTCATCGAGAACAGCCGGACCACCGGTCCGGCCTCGTCGTCGAACCAGCGGTCGTCCACCGGGGTGCGGGGGGCGAACAGGTCGACCGGCGGCTCGCCGGCCGGCCCCTGGTCCGCGGTCGCCCCGCTGAGGTCGGCCGGGGCGGGGGCCCCGGTCGGCTCGGTCGGCTCGGGCTCGCTCATCGGATCGGTCATCTCCCGGGCAGCGTGGTATCGGTCCTCGGTTCGGCGGCGAGGTGCTCGCCGACGCGCTTGACCAACAGTGCCATCTCGTAGGCGATCTGGCCCACATCGGATTCGGCGTCGCTGAGCACGGCCAGGCAGCTGCCGTCGCCGGCCGCGGTGATGAACAGGAAGGCGTCGTCCAGTTCGACCATGGTCTGCCGGACGCCGCCGACCCGGAAGTGCCGGCCGGCGCCCTTGGCGAGGCTGTGGAAGCCCGCGGCGACCGCGGCAAGGTGCTCGGCGTCCTCCCGGTCCAGGCCGCTGGAGACGCCGGTGGCCAGGCCGTCGCTGGAGAGGATCACCGCATGCCGAAGGGTCGCCACCCGGCCGACCAGGTCGTTGAGGAGCCAGTCGAGGTCCCCGGACGGCGGTGTTGTTGCGGTCATGATTCGGTTCCTTCTGCTGGTGCGGGCGGTGCGGTCGGCGTCGGGTGCGCCGGTGGGACGGAGCGGGCGGGGGGCAGCGCGTGCGGCACCGGCGCGGAGGGCAGCGCGACCCGCAGTCTGGGCGGCCGGCCGGGGGCCGGCGCCCGTACCGGGGTGGGCCGTTCGGGGGTGCCCGGGCTGTCGGCGGGCTCCGGTTCGGAGCGCACCACGGTGAGCGAGGCGGGCTGCAGCCGGTCGCCGCGGCCGCGGGCGAAGCCGCGTTGGAAGGAGGCGAACGCGGAGCGGGCCTCCTCGGGGTCGCGCTCGCGGGCGGGTTCGGCGGCCTCCGCTCCGGCGCCGGCCCGCAGTTGCGGGGCCAGGTTGGCCTGCCGGACCCGCTTGGGCAGCAGGCCGCCGGCCACCGGGGTGAGCGCGGGGCCCGCGGCGGGCTCGGCGGCGGACTCGGAGGGCCCGGCAGGCAGCGCGGGCCGTCCGCCGTCCTCCTCGCCGGGGCGGCGGTGGCGCCCGGTGCCCTCGGCGGCGGCCTGCTCGGCCGCGGCCGCGGTGGCGGTGCGGCGGCGCGGCAGCCCGCCGGGGGTGCTGGACGGTTCGGCGGCGGACGGGCGGGGCCCGCCGAGCACGGCGGCCGGGGCGGCGGGCGCGGCGTGCGCGCCCTGGCCGCGGACGGCCGGAGCGGCCGCGGCGGCGGGCGCGGGCGGACGGCGGTGGGTGCCGGTGTCCTCGCCGCTCTGCCGGGGGGCGTCGGGGGCGGTTTCGACGGTCTCGGCGAGCAGTTCGCGCGGGACCAGCACGACCGCGGAGGTGCCGCCGTAGGGGCTGGGCCGCAGGTGCACCCGGATGCCGTGCCGGCGGGCCAGCCGGGAGACCACGAACAGGCCGAGCCGGTCGGTGTCGGCGAGGTCGAACTCCTGCTCCACGGCGAGGCGCTGGTTGATCTCCTCCAGGTGCTGCTCGCTCAGGCCGAGGCCGCGGTCGTCGATCTCCAGGCAGAAGCCGTGCGCGACCACCTCGCCCTGGACGGTGACCTGGGTCTGCGGCGGGGAGAACACGGTGGCGTTCTCGACGAGTTCGGCGACCAGGTGGGTGACGTCGGCGACGGCGGAGCCGAGCAGGCCGGTGCCGGGGAACGGGCGGACCTGGACCCGGGCGTAGTCCTCGACCTCGCCGACGGCGGCGCGCACCACGTCGACCATCCGGACCGGCTTGCGCCAGGCGCGGCCGGGCGAGCCGCCGGAGAGGATGATCAGGCCCTCGGCGTGCCGGCGCATGCGGGTGGTGAGGTGGTCGAGCCGGAACAGGTCCTCGAGTTCGCGGGGGTTCTCGGTGCGGCGCTCCATGGTGTCGAGCAGGGTGAGCTGGCGGTGCAGCAGCACCTGGGAGCGGCGGGCCAGGTTGACGAAGACGGCGGAGACGCCGCGGCGCAGTTCGGCCTGCTCGACGGCGGCCTCGACGGCGACCCGCTGGACTTCGTTGAAGGCCCGGCCGACCTGGCCGATCTCGCCGGTGCCGAACTCGAGTTGGGGCACTTCGGCGACCACGTCGACGGCGTCGCCGCGGCGCAGCCGGAGCATCACCGAGGGCAGCCGGGTGGCGGACAGGTCGGCGGCGGCGTTGCGCAGGCCGACGAGTTCGCGCACCAGGCGGCGGCCGGTGCGGTAGGAGATGACGAGGGACAGCACGACCGCGGCGAGGCCGATCAGGCCGGCCGTGCCGCCGCGCACCAGCGACCGGATCGCGTTGTCGCGGGCCTGGGTGCCGAGGTCGGCGGCGAGCCGGGCGTTGATCGCGTCGATGTCGGTGAGGACGGCGGCCGCGGTCTCGTCCCAGTAGTCGACGGAGCCGCCGCGCACTTCCAGGGCGCGGTCGGCGGCCTTGTCGAAGCCGGTCTCGGCGGCGGTGAGCAGGCTCCAGTTCTGGCCCATGCGCAGCGCGTTGTAGGACTGCCGGTCCTGGGTGTCGAGTTCGGCGATGTAGATCCGGAACAGGGCCTGCTGGGCGTTCATGGCGTCCAGGGCGACCTGCTGCTTGCGGGGGTCAGAGGCGGCGGCGGAGCTGCCGGCCCGCAGGGCGCGCATCGCGGCGCTCTCCTGGGAGAGGTACTCGCCGGCCCGGGAGAGCTCGACCAGGATGGTGCCCTGGCGGGGCAGCGAGCCGGTCTGCTTGGCGATGAAGGAGGAGCGGAACGCGAACACCGGGTTGATCAGGTCGCTGTAGTCGCGCAGGGCGCCGTCCCAGCTCTGCTTGAGCCGGCCGATCTGGCTGCGGATGGCGCCGAGTTGGTCGGCGACCGAGAGCACGTCCTGGTAGCGGGCGCGCTGGTCGGCGTCGAGCTTGCCGGCGTCGTGGCTGCTGCCCTGGTAGCGCAGCAGCTGCAGGTCGCGGTCGGTGGTGGTGCGGGCCTTGTCGTAGGCGGCGGCGTAGTCGGCGTTGCCGGGGGCGGCCAGCCGCAGGACGGCGGCGGAGCGTTCCTGCTGGAGGTCGTAGGCGTACTGGTCGGCGGGGTTGCCGAAGGCGGTGTAGGTGGAGCTGAGGTCGAGCTGGTTCCACACGTCGCCGGTGGTGACGAGGGTGGCGTACACCCACAGGCCGCTGAGCGCCGCGAGGGGCACCAGGAGCAGCGCGACGATCCTCGCGCGGATCGAGCTGCGGCGCAGGCGCATACGGGTCCTTAGTGGTCCTCGGGCGGAAGGTCTGTGGGACGCGGGTGGGCGGGGCGCGGCCGGGCGCGCGCGGGCAGGGGCGGGTACCGGAGGGTTCGAGAGCCGCGAGCCTACTACTTCCTGACCACCCGTTCGTAGGGTGGAAGTGCATCGTGATCGGCTGTTGTCCGGATCGTCCTTTAATTTCCCCGCCGGGTCCTGGCATGGCCCCGACCTGCGGGCCTTCCTCCGGTGCGGGGTGTTGCCGGTCGGTGACTCTGGGCAGCGCCGCGCCGATCGGGTAGCTTCGCCGGTACCGCGGTCCGGCCGCCGGCCGGCCGTGCGGGCCGACCCGGCGGGCAGGGTCCGGACCGGCGGACCGGGGCGGGATCGGGGGGTACCGTGCGAGAGTTCAGCAGCCCCGCGGCGGGCGGCGCGCCGACCGGCGGCCTGGCCGACTCGGTGTTCGACCGGGCGGAGCGGGAGCCGGGACTGGTGCTGATGTCCCGGCTGGTGGACGGCGTCTGGGAGCCGGTGACGGCGGCCCGGTTCCGCGACGAGGTGCTGGCGCTGGCCCGGGGCCTGCTGACCCGCGGGGTGCGCTACGGCGACCGGGTCGCGGTGATGTCGGCGACCCGCTGGGAGTGGACGCTGTTCGACTACGCGCTCTGGTCGGTCGGGGCGATCCCGGTGCCGGTGTACCCGACGGCCGCGCCGGACCAGGTGCGCTGGATCCTGGCGGAGACCTCGGCGGTGGCCTGCGTGGTGGAGGACGAGGACCAGGCGATGACGGTCGGCGCGGTGTGCGACGCGCTGCCGGAGCTGACCGGCATCTGGCAGCTGGACCGCGGCTGCGTGGCGCAGTTGGCGGCGGACGGCGCGGGCGTGCCGGACGCGCTGGTGCACCGTCAGCGGCTGGGGGTGTCGCCGGACTCGCTGGCCAGCGTCATCTACACCTCGGGCACCACCGGCCGCCCCAAGGGCTGCCTGCTGACCCACGGCAACTTCGCGTCGGTGGCGGACGCCGTGCTGGCGGGCTGGGACGAGGTGATCCGGGACACCGGGGGCGAGCAGCCCGCCACCCTGCTGTTCCTGCCGCTGGCGCACGTGTTCGGGCGGCTGACCCAGGTGGCGGCGGTGCGCGGCGGGATCCGGATCGGCCACCACGCGAAGCTGGCCTCGGAGAGCCTGCTGCCGGCGCTGGCCGCGTTCCGGCCGACCTTCCTGCACGCGGTGCCGTACGTCTTCGAGAAGATCCACCGCCGGGCCCGGGAGGCCGCCGAGGCGGCCGGGCGGCTGGAGCTGTTCGAGCAGGCCGAGCGGGTGGCGGTGGAGTGGGCGGCGGCCTGGGAGCGCCGGGCGCACCGCACCGGCCCGGGCCCCTCCCCGGCGCTGCGGCTGCGGCACGCCGCGTACGAGCGGATGGTGTACCAGCGGATGCGGGCGGTGCTGGGCGGCCGGGTGCGGGCGGTGATGACCGGCGGGTCGATGCTGGGCCGGGAGCTGGGGCTGTTCTTCGCGGGCGCGGGCATGACGGTGTACGAGGGCTACGGCCTGACCGAGTCGTCCGCGCCGGTGACCGCGAACCCGCCGCGGCGGCCGAAGTTCGGCACGGTGGGCCGTCCGCTGCCGGGGTCGACGGTGGCGATCGCCGAGGACGGCGAGGTGTGGGTGAAGGGGCCGGGCGTGTTCTCCGGGTACCTCAACCACCCGCGCTGCTCGGACGAGGCGCTGTGCCGGGGCTGGCTGGCCACCGGGGACCTGGGCGAGCTGGACGAGGACGGCTACCTGACGCTGACCGGCCGCAAGAAGGAGGTGATCGTCACCTCCAGCGGCAAGAACCTGGCGCCGGCGGTGCTGGAGGAGCGGGTGCGGGCGCACCCGCTGATCGCCCAGTGCCTGGTGGTGGGCGACAACCGGCCGTACCTGGCGGCGCTGATCACGCTGGACCCGGTGGCGCTGGCGCACTGGCTGCGGGCCCGCGGGCGGCCGCCGCTGGAGGTGCGGCAGGCGCTGACCGACCCGGAGCTGCACCAGGAGGTGCAGCGGGCGGTGGGGGCGGCGAACACCACGGTGTCGCGGGCCGAGTCGATCCGGGCGTTCCGGCTGCTGCCGCGCGAGTTCTCGTTGGAGGAGGGGCTGTTGACGCCCTCGCTGAAGATCCGCCGGACGGCGGTGGCGGAGCGCTACGCGGCGGACATCGAGGAGCTCTACGCCGGTTGACCGATCTCGGCCGCCTCTTGAGCGGTACCGCTTGACCGCCGGGATTGGTCCAGTCCATTGTGTGCACCGGCCTGGTGCGGCAGGGCCCCCACCGACCCCCGTCCCTCCGGGAGTCGATCCTCCGCCCGTCCCCCACACTGGAGTTGACCCGTGATCGGTTCCGCCCGCCGCCGTCTCGCGGCCCTCGCCGCCACCGCCGCGCTGGCCTCCCTCGCCACCGCGCCGGCCGCGCACGCGGACGCCCCGGCCCCCGCGCCGAACCTGGCCACCAACCCCGGCTTCGAGATCCCCACCCTGCCGCTGGCCGACTGGGGTTCGGTCCCCGGCTGGCACTGCGCGCCCGGCGAGGGCGCGGTCACCGCCGCCGCCCGCACCGGCGGCGCCGCACTGGCGATCACCCCCGCCTCGGCCGACTCCACCGGTCGGTGCACCCAGACCCTCGCGGTGCGCCCGAACACCGCCTACACGTACCGCGCCTGGGTGCACGGCTCGTACGCCTTCCTGGGCGCGAGCGGCACCGGCCACGACGTCCCCCCGGCCTGGACGGCGTCCACCGGAGACGGCTGGCAGCAGCTGTCCACCTCGTTCACCACCGGCGCGGCCACCACCTCGGTGCAGCTGTACGTGCACGGCTGGTACGGGCAGGGCCCGGTGGCGGTGGACGACGTCTCGGTGACCGGCGACAGCCCGGCGCCCGCGGCGTTCGCCACCGGCGTGCCGACCACCGACAAGGTGGTCTTCCTGACCGTCGACGACGGCTGGTTCCGCACCCCGGAGGCGGCGCAGCTGATCGCCGACCGGAAGCTGCCGGTGACGGTCTTCCCGCTGCCGATGCCGGAGGGCTTCGAGCCGGACTACTTCAGCAAGGTCACCGCCGCCCCCGGCTCGGCGATCGAGGACCACAGCGTCTCGCACCGGGACCTGACCACCCTGTCGCCGGCCGAGCAGCAGGCCGAGATCTGCGACGCCCGGGACGCGGTCACCGCGCACTACGGCACCGTCCCGACCGTCTTCCGGCCGCCGTACTTCGCCTGGAACGCCGACGTCCTGCAGGCGGCCGCGAACTGCGGCATGACGCACGTGCTGACCGCGAGCGCCGACTTCACCTCGGGCGCCTCGAACATCGCCCACCCCGGCGGGCTGCAGCCCGGCGATGTGATCATCATGCACTTCACCGATACCCTGGCCGACGACCTGCGGCGCGCGCTGGACGCCGCCGAGCAGGCCGGCCTGCGGCCCGCGGCGCTCACCGACTATCTGCGCTGAGCCCGGGGGTACAGGACGCCGGTGGCCGGGCTCCTCGCACGAGCCCGGCCACCGGTCATTCGTCCCCCACGGACGTCTTGCGGGCACTACCCCCGGCAGGTCACGCCGCGGCGCTGAACGACGGCAGGTAGCCGCTCGCCTGGCCGCTCGCGTTCGGGTGGTAGCTGTCGCTGATCGGCAGCGTGGTGCTGTTCAGCCACTGGGTCGAGGAGCCGCAGATCTCGTGGCCCGCGAAGACCGTCCGGACGTCCTTGAAGGTGAACCCGGCGTTCGCCGCCTGCTTGGCGATGACCGTGTCCAGGGTGTCCGCCGCGCTGTTGATCGCGGTCCGCTTGGTGTCCGAGATCCCGAAGATGCAGCTGCCGGGCACCTGGTAGAGGTGCGGGTAGCCCAGCACCACGACCTTCGCGTTCGGCGCCTTCGACTTGATCTGCCCGTAGAGGTTGGAGAGCTTGCCCGGCAGGGTGGTGGTGGCGTAGCTCTTCGCGGTGTCCACCGCGCTCAGGCAGGAGCTCTCGCTGTTGAGCACGCAGGTCTGCATCGTCGAGGCGAAGCCCGCGTCGTTGCCGCCGATGGTGATCGACACCAGCGTGGTCGAGGTGTTCAGCACGCCCAGCTGATTGGCGATCACGTCGCCCGTGGTCGCGCCGGAACAGGCCACGAACGAGAACGAGGTGGGGGCGTGCGCGGCGTTCCACAGGTACGGGTACGCCTTGGTGCTGCGGCTGCAGCTGCCGCTCTCGCTGGTGTAGCTGCCGGAGCCGACACCGGCCGAGTAGGAGTCGCCGAGCGCGGCGTAGCGCACCCCGGCGGCGTTCGCCTGGGTGGCGGCGGCGAGGGTGGTGATGGACAGGGCCGCCGCGGTGAGGGCGACGGATACGACACGGACGCGAGACATCTGATCCTCCATGAGTGACGCAGGCCACACATTGGATACCAGCCAGTAGCCTCGGGGGGAAGCGGTCATGCCAAAGAAATTGACGAACACTCACCGAACAGCTCCCGAACGGGTGCTACGCGCGCAGACCCATCCCTGACCTGGGCTGCAGAAATAACCCGGACGATCTGTCCGGTCACCGGAACCGGTCTTCGCCCGCCGCGAGCCCACCACCGCCCGACGCGAGCCCACCGCCGCCCCGCGCGCCCCGCACCGCCGTCAGCGCAACCGGCAGCCCGCGGACGGCAGTTCCTCGATCGTCTCGTCCGCCCGCACCGGCGCCCCCCACCACGCGGCCGCCGCCGCCACCGCCGCCCGCGCCTGCCGCAGCCCGGGCAGCCCCCAGCCGAGCAGCTCCACCGCCAGGCCCGGCGCCACCAGCAGCCGCCGGTAGTGCCGCCCCGAGGCCGGGTCCGGCGCCGAGGGCCCCACCCCGCGCAGCGCCGCCGCCATCCGCACCCGCGCGCACTCGTGCCCGCCGTTGGCCGACCCCACCCGGTCGTACAGGTAGCCGAGGTAGACCGGCCCGTCGATCACCGCCTGCGCCTCCTCCGCCGCCTCCCGGGCCAGCGCCCGCCCCGGGTCCCCCGCGTCCTCCGGCTCCAGCGAGCCGCCCGGCAGGCTGACGATCCCGTCCCGCGGGTTCACCAGCGTCAGCACCCGCCCGTCCGGCGCGAACAGCCACCCCCAGGACTGCTTCACCGGCAGCCCGGCCGGCACCGCCTCCCCCGGCCGCCACGGCCACCCCGCGTTCGGCCGCCGCCGCACCCGCCCGAGCAGTGCGGAGATCTCCGGGCTGTACTCGATGCCCATCCCACACCCTCCTCCGGCCGCCCGCGGCACCATCCGATGATCTTCCCCGAACACCCGACCGATGAACAGTCCCGACCGCCACCCGGGTCACCACCCGCCGCCGCACGCGTCCCGAGCGCTGTCCGCCACCTGTGATACTCGTACCGGAGCACCGGCGAGACGAGGGGTGGCGGGACATGCTGCGGGGAGCGTCGGCGTGAGGCTGCTGCACACCTCGGACTGGCACCTGGGGCGGTCCTTCCACCGGGAGAACCTGCACGCGGCGCAGCGGGTCTTCCTCGACCACCTGGTGGCCACCGCGGCCGCCGAGCAGGTGGACGCGGTGCTGGTCGCGGGGGACGTCTACGACCGGGCGCTGCCCGGGCTGGAGGCGGTCGCGCTGTTCGACGAGGTGCTGTGGCGGCTGGCCGAACTGGGCGTGCCCACGGTCTTCGTCTCCGGCAACCACGACTCGGCCCGCCGCCTCGGGGTGGCCTCCCGGCTGATCGACCGGGCCGGCATCCACCTGCGCACCGACCCGGACGCGCTGGCCGACCCGGTCCTGCTCGCCGACGCGCACGGGCCGGTCGCGGTGTACGGGCTGCCCTACCTGGAACCGGCCCTGGTGCGCGAACGGCTCGGGGTCGAACGGGGCGGCCACGAGCAGGTGCTGGCCGCCGCGATGGACCGCGTCCGCGCCGACCTGGCCGCCCGCCCCGCCGGCACCCGCGCGGTGGTGCTCGCGCACGCCTTCGTCACCGGCGGCGCGGCCAGCGACAGCGAGCGGGACATCGCGGTCGGCGGCGTGCAGTCGGTGCCCGCCGAGGTGTTCGACGGCGTGCACTACGCGGCCCTCGGCCACCTGCACGGCTGCCAGACGCTGGCCCCGCACCTGCGCTACTCGGGCTCCCCGCTGGCGTACTCGTTCTCCGAGGCCGACCACGAGAAGTCGATGTGGCTGGTCGACCTGGACGCGGCGGGCGCCGTCGAGGCCCGCCGGATCCTCTGCCCGGTGCCGCGCCGGCTGGCCCGGCTGGAGGGCCGGCTGGACGACCTGCTCACCGACGGGCGGTACGAGTACGCCGTCGACCGCTGGGTGCAGGCCACCCTGACCGACCCGGTCCGCCCGGCCGACGCGATGGAGCGGCTGCGGGCCCGCTTCCCGCACACCCTGAACCTGCTGTTCGAACCGGAGGGCGGCGAGCGGGCCGCCGAGGCGTCCTACGCCCGGCGGGTGCGCGGGCGCACCGACCAGGAGGTGGTGGAGGGCTTCGTCGCCCACGTCCGCCCCGGCCGGGAACTGGACGGCGACGAGCAGTCCTGGCTGCTGGAGGGCCTGGAGTCGGTGCGCCGCGCCGCGGCCGACCGGGCCGAGGAGAACGCCCGATGACACCCCCTCACCCCGCCACCCGGGAGCGCACCCGATGAGGCTGCACCGGCTCACCGTCACCGCCTTCGGCCCGTTCGCGGGCACCGAGCGGATCGACTTCGACCTGCTCTCCGCCGCCGGCCTGTTCCTGCTGCGCGGGGCGACCGGCGCGGGCAAGAGCAGCGTGCTCGACGCGGTCTGCTACGCGCTGTACGGCGAACTGCCCGGCACCCGCCGCAGCAACGGGGTGCGCAGCGACCACGCCGCGCCCGGCGTGCGCACCGAAGTGGTCCTGGAGGCCACCCTCGGCGGGCGGCGGCTCGAAGTCACCCGCAGCCCCGAGCAGTGGCGGCCGAAGAAGCGCGGCACCGGCCTGACCGCCGACAAGGCGCAGACCCTGCTGCGCGAGTGGGCCGCCGACGCCGGGCAGGGCGAACCCGGCTGGGTCGCGGTCAGCAAGTCCCACCAGGAGGCCGGCGAGGAGCTGACCCGGCTGCTCGGCATGAGCCGGGACCAGTTCTGCCAGGTGGTGCTGCTCCCCCAGGGCGACTTCGCCCGCTTCCTGCGGGCCGACTCCAAACAGCGCGCCGACCTGCTCGGCCGGCTCTTCGACACCGGCCGGTTCGAGCAACTGGAGCGCTGGACCGCCGAGTTGCGGCTCCGGCACGAACGCGAGGTGCACGGCGGCCGGCAGCGGATGCACGCCCTGGCGGCCCGCGCCGAGGAAGCCGCCGGCCCGGCCGCCGCCGACGCCGCCGACCACCGACCCGGCGAGGACGCCCCCGTCGCCGACGTGCTCGCCTGGGCCGCGATGCTGCGGAGCACCGCCGCCGAACGCGCCGAGGCCACCGCCCTGTGGCTGGCCGCCGCCGAGACCGCCCGGACCGCCGCCCGCACCCGGCTCGAAGCCCAGCACGCCCTGGCCGAACGGCAGTCCCGCTACCACCGGGCCCGAAAGGAACTACTGCGCCTCACCGACCGGTCCGCCCAGTCGGCCCCGGCCCGGGCCCGGCTGGCCTCCGCCCTCGCCGCCGAGGCCCCCGCCCTGCTGCGCGCCCCGCACCAGCAGGCCCGGGCCGCGCACGCCGCCGCCACCGACGCCGAGGCCGCCCGCCGCGCCGACCTCGCCGCCCGCGCGGCCGCCGCCGGCTGGAGCGGCCCGCTCGACACCCCCGACGACCTGCTCGCCGTCGAGGACGCGGCCCGCGCCGAGGCCGCCCGGCTGGAGGCCGCCCGCGCCGACGAGGCCCGGCACGGCGCCCTGCTCGCCGAACGGGCCCGGCTGGAACGCCGCCGCGCCGACGCGGAGGACCTCGCCGACGAGGCCCGGCGCTGGCTGGACGCCTACGAGGACCGGCTCGCCCGGCTCCAGGAGGAACGCGACGCCGCCCGCGAGGCCCGCACCGAACTCGACCGGATCGACACCCGGCACGCCGAACTCGCCCGCCGCCGGGACGCCGCCGCCCGCCACCTGCGGCTGCTCGGCGAGCACACCGCCGCCCAGGACCTGGCCCGCACCCTGACCGGCGCCGCCCAGGACGCCCGGCAGCGCGCCCTCGACCTCCAGGAGCGCCGACTCGCCGGCATGGCCGCCGAGTTGGCCGCCGCCCTGGCCCCCGGCGCCCCCTGCCGGGTCTGCGGCTCACCCGAGCACCCGGCCCCCGCCGAGCCCTCGGCCGACCAGGTCACCGCCGAGGACGAACGCCGCGCCCGCGCCGCCCAGCACACCGCCGAGGCCGAACTCGCCGCCGCCACCGAACGGGTGGGCGCCCTCGCCGCGCAGGCCGCCGCCGCCGAAGCCGCCGCCGACGGCCGCACCCCCGGCGAACTCGCCGCCGAAGCCGAGGAACTGGCCCACCGGCGCCGCACCGTGCTGCACACCGCGGAACGCTGGCTGCCCCTCGGCCAGCAGCTCGACCAGCTCGAACGCGACGGCGCCACCCGCCGCGAACAGCACCGCCAGGCCGGCGAGCTGACCGCCCAGCTGACCGGCCAACTGACCGCCCTGACCACCGAACTCGCCACCCTGGACGGCCGGATCGCCGCCGCCCGCGGCGACGCCCCCACCGTCGCCGCCCGGGCCGCCGCCGTCACCGCGCTGGCCGGCGCCGCCACCGCCGCCCTGAACGCCGCCCGGGCCACCGCGCACGCCGCCGACCGCCGCACCGAGACCGCCGACGCACTGCGCCGCGCCGCCCTCGCCGCCGGTTTCGCCGGCCTGCCCGAACTCGACGCGGCCGTCCTGCCCCCCTACGAACTCGACGCCCTGAAACGGCAGTTCAAGCAACTCGACGCGGACCTCGAACTCGCCGCCGCCCAACTCGCCGACCCCGCCCTGCGGGCCGCCGCCGAACTCCCGCCCGCCGCCGCCGAATCCGCCCGCACGGCCGCCGCCCGCGCCGACGAACACCTCGCCCGCGCCCGCTCCGCCCACGACCAGGCCCGCCACCGGGTCGCCGACCTGGCCCGGATCGGCGCCGCCCTGACCGCCCTGGCCGCCGAACTCGCCCCCGTCCTGGACGCCCACGCCCGGATCAGCCGCCTCTCCGCCCTGCTCGCCGGCGCCCCCGCCGAGAACGCCCTGCGGATGCGCCTGGAGTCCTACGTGCTGGCCGCCCGCCTCGAACAGGTCGCGGCCGCCGCCAGCCGCCGCCTGCTCAAGATGTCCGGCGGCCGCTACACCCTGGTCCACAGCGACGGCCTGGTCTCCGGCAACCGCCGCTCCGGCCTCTCCCTCCACGTCGTCGACGCCTGGACCGGCCGCGAACGCGACACCGCCACCCTCTCCGGCGGCGAGTCCTTCTTCGCCTCCCTCGCCCTCGCCCTCGGCCTCGCCGACGTCGTCACCGACGAGGCCGGCGGCATGCCCCTGGACACCCTCTTCATCGACGAGGGCTTCGGCACCCTCGACGAGAACGCCCTCGAAGAGGTCATGGACGTCCTCGACTCCCTCCGCGAACGCGACCGCGCCGTCGGCATCGTCAGCCACGTCCCCGACCTCCGCACCCGCATCCCCGCCCAACTCCTGGTCCGCAAGCACCGCACCGGCTCCACCACCCACCACACCACCCGCGCGGACACCTGACCGGCCCGCGCCCCGGGCGCCGCTACGCCAGGAAGTCCGCCGCCAGGCGGTCCCACGCGCGGACGTCGGCGAGGGTGCGGGAGACGTGCAGGCGGGCGTCGGGGAGGTGGGCGGCGAGGGTGCGGGCGGTGAGCAGGGGGTGCAGCGGGTCGGTGTCCCAGGCCAGCAGGAGGGTGGGGTGGGGGAGGCCGCGGAGGGTCTCGGGGGCGGGCAGGTCGGATTCGGCGGCGGCCCGGAAGGCCGCCGGGAGGAGGGGTTCGGGGAGGTCGAACTCGGTGGTGTACTGCGGGACTTCGGCGAGGACGGCGGGCGGGCCGGAGACCCTCGTGGCGGCGTCCAGCGCTCCCCGGCCGCGCCGTTCGACCAGGGTCGCGGCGGCCCGCAGCCCGTTGCGGCGGGGTTCCCGGGCGGTCCAGGCGACGGCGGGGATCGCGAGGACCAGGCGGTCGAAGCGTTCGGGGCGGGCGAGCGCGGCCCACAGCACGGTGGCGGTGCCCATCGACGCGCCGAAGGCGGTGACGGGCGCGTCCGGCGAGAGGTGGTCGCAGAGGGCGAGCAGGTCGTCCGCGAGCGAGGCGTAGCGGTAGTCGGCGGGCACGGCCCGTCCGGTGGACTCCCCGTGGCCGCGCGCGTCGTAGCGGGCCATCCGGTGCGTCGCGCCGACGGCGGCCCAGTCGAACAGTCCGGCCCGCCGCTCGTGGGCCCGGCTGGACAGTGCCCCGTGGGCGTGCACGGCGAGCGGGGCGCCGTGGGGGCCGGTGACGGAGTAGGCGAGGGTGGCGTGCGGCCGCTCCAACGTCCCTGCGGCGGGCGCCCCGTGGACGGGCGGAGGTGCGGAGGAGGTCATGTCAGCCGGAGCACGCGGCGCGCTGGGCCTGCTGCCAGGTGCAGACGGGGCAGAGCGGGCTGCCGGGCGCGTCGGCCGGGTACTCGGTGGGTTCGCCGCACAGGACGCACGCGGCGCGCTCTCCCGGGCCGCCGGGCCGCAGTCCGCGCAGGGACCGCTCGGGATCGGCGGACACCTCGCAGACCGGCCCGTCCACCGGGGAGGAGGACGAGGGCGAGGAGGGGGACGGGGGCTGCTGGTCCGCTGCGGGTTCTCCCATGGGTCCCAAGGGTACGGCCCCGCCCGGCCGGGCCCCCGCCCCACCCGGCGGGCCCGGCTGTCCGGGTGCGGGTGGGAGTCAGCCGAGGAAGGAGAGGCGGAGCTTGCGCTGCGGGTTGTCGCCGTTGGTGTCGATCAGGACGACGGACTGCCAGGTGCCGAGGGCGATCCGGCCGTTGATCACGGGCAGGGTGGCGTGCGGGGCGACCAGGCCCGGCAGGACGTGGTCGCGGCCGTGGCCGCGGCTGCCGTGCCGGTGGTGCCAGCGGTCGTCGGGGGGCAGCAGGGCGCGCAGGGTGGCGAGCAGGTCCTCGTCGCTGCCGGAGCCGGTCTCGATGACGGCGATGCCGGCGGTGGCGTGCGGGACGAAGACGTTGAGCAGTCCGTCGCGGCCGTCCGCGACTTCTCTGAGGAAGGTGTGGCACCGGTCGGTGACGTCGAGGGCGACCTCGTCCCGGCCGGTGGCGATGTCGAGGGTCTGGGTGTGGAAGGTGTCGGACATGGGGCCATCCTGGCCGATCTTGGTGCGCGCCCCGTAGGGGCACCGGCCGATCGCCACCCGACCGCCAGGGTGCTCGCCAGGGCGCGCCAGCACACCGCCACGGCGCGCCAACCCGGCCCCGGGGAGCGGGCCGACCCGCCTCCGGGGAGCGCGGACCGGCCCCGGGGACGCCGAAGGCCCGACGGACCGCCGGTCCGTCGGGTCGTGGCAGCGGGCGGTGGTCCGGCGCTCCCGGGCGCTCGCGCGCCCGGTGGGCGCCGGGTCAGCGGCGGTTGCCGAACAGGCTCCGCTTGAGGCGGCGCAGCGGGGCCATCAGGGAGACCCGGGCGCTGCGGCGCGGCGAGGCGGCCGCGGCGGGGGCGCTGGGCCCGCGCGGGGTCAGTTCCCTTATCAGGCCGAGTGCCTCCGCGGTGTCCACCGCCGAGAGCGCGGGCGCGCCGAGGACGGCCAGGTGCCGGTCGATCCGGCGGCCGGTCGTGCCGACGCCGCACTGGATCGCGGGCACCCGGGGCCGCGGCCGCACTTGCATCTGTTCCATCTGTTTCCCACCCCTACGAGGCGCCAGGGCCGTGAGGCGAAGACTATCCGGCTATGACGGCCTTCACACAACCGTCCTGGTGTTCTGCCACCGTATCGTGCGAACGGAACTGACGCTTCACCAGGGCCCGGTGGTCTCGGTCACGACTACGCATCGGTTGATGGTGCACCATCCAAGCGCTGAAGGGGCGTCAGGCGCTGCGGCGGTCCGGGGCGTTGCCGGGGCGTGTCGGCGCCCGCGGGTGCGCCGGGCGCGCGAACGGCCGCCGGGCCCGCACCGGTTCGACCGTTTCGACCGCCCCGGCTCCGGGGCGGTCAGCGCAGTTCGACCTCCTCGACCCCCTCGACCTGGCCCGCCGCCCGCCGGGGCGCGGTGCCGGGCGGCGGGTCGAGCAGCGCGGAGAGGCCGAAGCCGCACAGGCCGAGGCCGAGCAGGGCGGTGAGCACCAGGACGGTGAGCCAGGCGCCGGGTTGGCGCCAGGCGACCAGTGCGCCGTAGCGGACCAGGCCGGTCAGGCCGAGCAGTCCGGTGAGCACCATGGCGGCCATCCCGCCGCGGACCCGGCGCAGTTCGGACTCGCGGGCGGCGAGCAGCAGGGCGGCGCCGAAGGTGAGGGTCCAGGCGCCGAGGGCGCGGACGTCGAGCGGGCGGGCGGTCCAGGGCCAGTGCGCGGCGAACGGGCCGGGGCGGACGGCGAGGGCGAGGCCGAGCAGGGCGAGCAGGGTGCCGCCGCAGGCCATCGGGGCGGCGACCCACCAGGGCAGCCGGGGGGTGCGGGCGGGGGCGGGGCCGCGGGTGCGGAGCTGGGCGGCGAGGGCGGCCAGGCCGATCGGCGGGGCGGCGAGGTGGGCGGCGAGCCAGCCCCAGGCGGCGAGGAAGCCGAGCAGCGGGCCGCCGTCGAGGTGCAGGTCGCGGCGGCCGGCCAGGGTGGTGGCGAGCATCAGCGGCATCAGCAGGCAGGTGGCGGCGGTGGCCACCCGGACCTCGGCCCAGCCGCGGGCGCGGGCGGCGAGGGCCAGCATGGCGGCGGCGCCGCCGTAGCCGGAGCCGAGCAGGGCGGCGGTGACGGGGGACATCGCCCAGGCGAACAGTTCGTCGGTGGCGCCGGCGGCGGGCCACAGGGCCAGGAAGGCCCAGCCGGCGGCGAGGGCGAGCGGGGCGAGCAGGAGGGCGCGCAGGAGCGGGCTGACCGGGCGTACGGGCGCTGTGGCGGCCATCCTCGGCTCACCCCCACTTGTGAGACGTGGCGTCAATATAGGAGCGGCTCGCGGGCCGGGCAATGCCCCGCACACGGCGCCCCCGCAGCCAGGACATCCCGAGTTCAGAAATTGAACACAGAAGAGGGATTGACGTGACAGAAACCTCCAAGCAATATCTGTACCGACACGGGATAGCGGGGAACACCCACCCATCCCCGGTCGGGTGATTTCGAGTATGAACGAATCACCCGACCATCCCGTTACACTTCCGACACCACGGTGAGTCACTGTCCGGCCGTCTCGACGCTGCGGCGGCCCGACTCCGACGTGGTGGACGGACCGGCGGTCGATCGTTGAGGGTCGGTCGGACCGCCAACCGGGCTGCCGGTGCCGCCGCTGGTACGGCGCGGCACCGGCGGTCGCGTTTGTGCCGTCCGCGACACCCCGGTCCACCCCGACCACCTGCGCCCGGGGTGCCGCGGCCCGGCCCCTCCCCGGCTCCCCCGCCGCTCCCCGCGCCTGCCCGCGTTCCCGACCGCTCCCCGGGAGTGCCCCGCGCCGCTCGGTAGAGTGTCCGTACCGGGCGACCAGCCGGCAGCCACCCCATCCTTCGCGGAGTGAACGCACGTGCCACCCCTGCTCAGCATCGTCCTGCCCGTTCACGGCGTGGAGCGCTTCCTGCCGCAGTGCCTGGACTCGCTCCGGGCCGACGGCGCCGCCCCCGGCGAGGTCGAACTGATCGCGGTGGACGACCGCTCCCCCGACAACTGCGGCGCCCTGCTGGACGCGCACGCCGCCGCCGACCCGCGGATGCGGGTGCTGCACCTGGCCGAGAACCGGGGCCTCGGCGGCGCCCGCGCGGCCGGCCTGGCCGAGGCCACCGGCACCTACGTCTGGTTCGTCGACAGCGACGACTGGCTGCCCGAGGGCAGCATCGACGCGGTGCTCGGCGAACTGCGCGCCGAGACGGCCCGCGAGGTGCCCGCCGACGTGCTGCTCACCGACTTCACCCACGTCTACCCCGACGGCGGCCGGGAGCCGAACCCCTGGCGCCGGGTGCTGGCCGGCTCCCCGCTGGTGTCCGGCTGCACCGCCGCCGAGCACCCCGCGCTGTTCAACGCGGTGCTCGCGGTGTGGAACAAGGTGATGCGCCGCCAGTACCTGCTCGGCCTGGACGTGGAGTTCGGCCGCGGCTACTACGAGGACATCTCGGTCACCTACCCGCTGCTGCTCGCCGCCGACCGGCTGCTCTACCTCGACCGCCCCTGCTACAACTACCGGCGCGGGCGCCCCGGCGCGATCACCGCCACCTCCTCCGCCAAGCACGCCGACGCCTTCGCCCAGTACGACGCGATCTTCGCCTTCCTGGACCGCGACGACCGGGCGAACGCCCTGCGCACCCTGGTCTTCGACCGCACCGTCAAGCAGGCCCTGACCGTCTACGACACCCCCGGCCTGGTCCCGGCCGAGCTGCGCGCGGAGTTCTTCGCCCGGATCACCGGCCACTTCGCCAAGCACCGCCCGGCCGGCTACCGCTACCCGCCCGGCGTGCGCGGCGTCCAGTACCGGCTGGCCGCCCGCGGCTCCCGGCGGGCCTACGCCGAGCTGCGCCGCGGCGGCCGGCTGCCGGGCGCGGTCAAGCGCGGGACGAGGGCGGTGGCGCCCGGGGTGAAGAAGGCGGTCCGCAGCGGCGCCCGGTTCACCGCGTACAACGCCTTCAAGCGGCTGCCGGTCGACGAGAACCTGGCCGTGTACGCGGCGTACTGGCACCGCGGGTACGCCTGCAACCCGGCGGCGATCTACGCCAAGGCCCGGGAGCTGGCCCCGCAGGTGCACGGCGTGTGGGTGGTGGAGAACGCCGAGCGGGCCGCCACGCTGCCCGCCGGGGTGCCGTACGTGATCGTCAACACGCCCGCGTACCTGAAGGCGATGGCCACCGCCAAGTACTTCGTCAACAACGTCAACTTCCCGCACACCATGACCAAGCGGACCGGCACCGTGCACGTGCAGACCCAGCACGGCACCCCGCTGAAGGCGATGGGCATGGACCTGGTGGACCGGCCGCTGGCCGCGGACGGGATGGACTTCGAGCGGCTGCGCGAGGTGGTCGGGCGCTGGGACTACCTGGTCTCGCCGAACCCGCACACCAGCAAGCACTTCGCCCGGGCCTTCCCCGGCACCTACCAGGTCCTGGACACCGGCTACCCGCGCAACGACCGGCTGGCGCTGGCCACCCCCGAGCAGTGCGTCGACGCCCGCCGGGCGGTGGGCGTCGCCGACGGGCAGCGCACCGTGCTGTACGCGCCGACCCACCGCGAGTCCCGCGGCGGCTACCTGCCGCTGCTCGACCTGCCCGCGCTGGCCGAACGGCTCGGCCCCGGCTGGACGGTGCTGGTGCGCACCCACTACTTCCACGAGGGCGGCGCGGGCGACCTGACCGCCGCCCCCGGCTCGGCGACCCTGCTGGACGTCTCCGACCACCCCGTCGTCGAGGACCTCTACCTGGCCGCGGACGTCCTGGTCACCGACTACTCCTCGATGATGTTCGACTACGCGGTGCTGGACCGCCCGATCGCGGTGTACGCCCCCGACTGGGAGGAGTACCAGGAGGTCCGCGGCGTGTACTTCGACCTGATGGAGGAGCCGCCCGGCGCGGTCGCCACCGAGCAGGACGCGCTCACCGAGGCGCTGCTGGCCGGCGACCCGGAGCCGGAGGCCCGGCGGCGCTTCCGCGAGCGGTTCTGCCCCTGGGACGACGGCCGGGCCGCCGAGCGGGTGGTCAGCCGGATCTTCCCGGTCCGGGCCTGAGCCCGAACCACCCCCGCCGTCCCACTCCTTGAGACGGCGGGGGTCCACGGGCCGGGCGTGACAAGGATCGCAGCGCCGCGGCGGTCGCCGGTGTGGACGGACCGCGGGGTGCATGTCGTAGTCTGCGGTCCGTTACCCAGTGGTTTGGTTCTCGTCCGAGCCGCGCGCCTCGCCCCGCGGCGAGACCCCGGCCGGGGGCGTCCCCCGGCCTGCTCCGTTTGTCCGGCCAGGGAGGGCCACACCGTGATCGACCTCGTCACCAAGCTCGTGCTCAAGCCGCTCGCCAAGGCCCTGTACCGGCCGACGATCGAGGGCCTGGAGAACGTGCCGCGCAAGGGCGGGGTGGTCCTGGCCAGCAACCACCTGTCGTTCGTGGACAGCGTGGTGATCCCGCTGGCCGCGCCGCGCCAGGTGTTCTTCCTCGCCAAGGCCGAGTACTTCACCGGCACCGGCGTCAAGGGCGCGGTCTCCCGGTTCTTCTTCACCCACGTGATCAACGCCGTCCCGGTGGAGCGCGGCAGCGTCCGGGCCGCCACCGCCTCGCTGGACGAGGGCCTGGAGATCCTCAACTCCGGCCGGGCGTTCGGCATCTACCCGGAGGGCACCCGCTCGCTGGACGGCCGGCTGTACCGCGGCAAGACCGGCGTGGCCTGGCTGGCGCTGACCGCCGGCGTCCCGGTGGTGCCGGTGGCGCTGGAGGGCCCGCAGCACATCCTGCCGGTCGGCAAGCGGATCCCCCGGCTGCGGAAGATCACCGTGAAGTTCGGCGAGCCGCTGCACTTCGACGAGCTGCACGGCCAGGCCCGCTCGGCCAAGGCCCGCCGCCAGGTCACCGACGAGGTGATGGCCGCCATCCAGGCGCTCTCCGGCCAGGAGCCGGCCGAGCAGTACAACGAGTCCCCCAAGGCTGCCTGACGTCCCGTCAGGAATGTTCGCCCGCGCCGGGAACAACGGCGCGGCCGCGCCGGTTCGGCTTCCTCGTGGGCGTCCCCTCCCGGCGCCCGCGACACGGACCCGACAGGCACGGAGCGCATCCCATGAAGATCGGCATCATCGGCGCGGGCAACATCGGCGGCAACCTGGCCCGGCGCCTCACCTCCCTCGGCCACCAGGTCGCGGTGGCCAACTCGCGCGGCCCCGAGACGCTGGCCGACCTGGCCGCCGAGACGGGCGCGACGCCCGTCCCGGTCGGCGAGGCCGCCGCGGGCGCGGAGCTGGTCGTGGTGACCATCCCGCTGAAGAACGTCCCCGCCCTCCCCAAGGACCTGCTCGCGGGCGCGGCCGAGGGCTTCGTCCTGCTCGACACCAACAACTACTACCCGCGCGAGCGGGACGGCCGGATCGACGCCATCGAGGACGGCGGGCTGACCGAGAGCCGCTGGGTCGAGCAGCAGCTCGGCCACCCCGTGGTCAAGGCGTTCAACGGCACCTACGCCCAGGACATCCTGGACGCGCCCCGCCCGGCCGGCGACCCCGAGCGGATCGCCCTGCCGGTGGCGGGCGACGACCCGGCCGCCAAGCAGCGGGTGCGCGAGCTGATCGACGCCCTCGGCTTCGACACCGTCGACTCCGGCGGCATCGACGACTCCTGGCGCCAGCAGCCCGAGACCCCGGTCTACGGCCTGCGGGCCGGCGTCGCGGGCGTCACCGAGGCGCTCGCCGCCGCCTCCCCGGAGCGCCCGGCGAACTTCCGCGGCTGACCACCGGCCGCCCGCCCGGGGAGCCCGGGCCGGCGGCCGCCGCTCAGTAGCCGACCGCCTCGCGCAGCAGCAGGACGGTGCCGCGGGCCAGCCGCGGCGGGGCGTTCAGCACCAGCAGTTGGTTGACGGCGCTGGGCTGCCCGTACGCGGCCTCGGTGCGGGCGCTCTCCAGCGGGAGGGCGTGCTGCTCGATCCGGCGCAGCGCGGCGGGCAGGTCGGGGACGAGCTTCTGGGCGCCGACCACCCAGATCGCGTGGGCCGCGCCGCCGCCGTTGGCGGGCAGTTGGCTGCCGGAGCCGGAGGCGAGCACCAGGGCGCCGGTCTCGACCACGGCGGCGACGCTGCCGAGCACGACGTCGGGGGTGGCGAGCAGGCGGCGCAGCTCGTCGGCCTCCCGGTCCCGGTCCATGGCGAGCAGCCGGGGCTTGACCGCGCCGGGGCGGGCGTTGACGTCCTCCTCGATGCCGGAGCGCCGGAGCGTCTCGCTGGCGGTGGTGAGCACGCTCGCGCCGGCCGGGAGGAGTTCCCCGATCCGCTCGCGGGCGGCCGCGGCGCCGTCCAGGAGTTCGACCGCGAAGCCGTGCCCGGACAGCGCGGCCGCGGCCCGCTGGAGCCGGTCCTCGGCGGCGGGGGCGGCCGGGTCGGGTCGGGCGCTGCCGGGGGCGGTCCCGCCGAGCGGGGTGGTGTCCAAGTACCGGATCTCGTAGACCCGTTCGGTGAACCGCCAGCCCTGGCCGGTGCGCCGGTAGCGGTCGTGGTAGATGGCGTAGTTGAGGCCCTGCAGGCCGTCGCGCAGCCGGACCACCTCGTGCATGTGGGCCCGGCCGGTGGCGGTGTCGCCGTCGATCCGGACCGCGCCGGGGTGGGTGTTCTGCACGAAGAACTCCCACTGCTCCTGGAGCTTCTCGCCGCCGGTGCGGATCTGCTCGGGACCGGTCAGCTCGATCGGGACGTCGGGCATCCGCAGCACCCCGTCGGGGGTGAACAGGGCGGCCAGCCGGGCCCGGTCGCGCATCATCGCCGCGTCGGTGAACTCGGCCTGCAGGGCCAGGATCTCGACCCGGTCCGCGACCTGCTGGAAGGTGTCCATCGCTCTCTCCGTCCGTTCGTTTCCTTCTGCCGGTACGACGAAACGGCGGCCCGGAGTGTGAGGTGCGGGCCGGATGTCACGTTCCGGGGCGCTGTCCGGTCCTCCTGGGGGAAGCGGACGGCCCGAGCAGGAGGAGC
Organism: Kitasatospora sp. NRRL B-11411; assembly: GCF_000721345.1. Classification (NCBI taxonomy): domain Bacteria; kingdom Bacillati; phylum Actinomycetota; class Actinomycetes; order Kitasatosporales; family Streptomycetaceae; genus Kitasatospora; species Kitasatospora sp. NRRL B-11411. Next base: position 25,682 of record NZ_JOGH01000086.1, read on the forward strand.
GGAGACGTGGAGGACACCGTGGAGGACCGGCGGGACGGGGCGCTGCGCGCGGTGGCGGCCGAGCGGCGGCGGCTGACCGACCTGGCGTACCGGCTGCTGGGCTCGCTGGCCGACGCCGAGGACGTGGTGCAGGAGGCGTACGCCCGCTGGTACGCGCTGCCGCCGCAGCGCCGGGCGGAGGTGGTGGCGCCCGGCGGGTGGCTGACCACGGTGGCCGGGCGGATCTGCCTGGACCTGCTGGGTTCGGCCCGGGTCCGCCGGGAGCGGTACGTGGGCGCGTGGCTGCCGGAGCCGCTGCCGGGGGACGGCGCGGCCGGGGACCCGGCGGAGCTGGTCACGCTGGACGAGTCGGTGCGGATGGCGTTCCTGGTGGTGCTGGAGTCGATGACCCCGGCGGAGCGGGTCGCCTTCGTGCTGCACGACGTGTTCCGGTACCCGTTCCCGGAGGTGGCGGCGGTGGTCGGCCGGTCGGCGGCGGCCTGCCGGCAGTTGGCGGCCTCGGGGCGGCGCCGGGTCCGGGCGGCCGGGCCGCCGGTCGAGCCGGCCGGGGAGCGGGCGCTGCTGGTGCGGGAGTTCAAGCGGGCCTGGGAGGCGGGGGACGTCCGTTCGCTGGTGCGGCTGCTGGACCCGGACGCCACCGTGGTGGCGGACGGCGGCGGGCTGGTGCAGGCCCGGCTGGAGCCGCTGTCGGGCGGCGGGGCGATCGCCCTGGCGGTGGCGGCGTTCGCCCGGGCGCAGCCGCGGATCGAACTGCGGGAGGGCCTGGTGAACGGGGAGGCCGGGCTGGTGGCCCGGCTGGACGGGGCGGTGGTGGCGGTGTTCGCGTTCCGCACCGCCGGGGGCCGGATCACCCACGTGTGGGGGGTGCGCAACCCGGAGAAGCTGCGCCCCTGGGTCTGATCCCTCCCGCTCAGGCCGCGGCGGCCGGCACCGCGGCGGGCACCGGGGGCGCCTCGCGGCGGAGCAGTGCGGCGTAGCGGCCGTCGCGGGCCACCAGCTCGTCGTGGGTGCCGAGTTCGGCGATCTCGCCGCGGTCGAGGACGGCGATCCGGTCGGCGTCGCGGACGGTGGAGAGCCGGTGCGCGATGGTGAGGGTGGTGCGGCCGGCGGCGAGGGTGTCCAGGGCCTGCTGGACGGCGTGCTCGGTCTGGTTGTCGAGGGCGCTGGTGGCCTCGTCGAGGATCAGGACCGGCGGGTTGCGCAGCACGGTGCGGGCGATCGCCAGGCGCTGCTTCTCGCCGCCGGAGAAGCGGTAGCCGCGTTCGCCGACCATGGTGTCGTAGCCGTCGGGGAGGGCGGCGATCATGTCGTGGATCTGGGCGGCCCGGGCGGCGGCGACGAGTTCGGCGTCGGTGGCGTCGGGCTTGGCGAAGCGCAGGTTGTCGGCGACCGAGGCGTGGAACAGGTAGGTCTCCTGGGAGACCATGCCGACCGCGCGGGCCAGCGTCTCGAAGGACAGTTCGCGCACGTCCACGCCGTCGATCAGGATCCGGCCGCCGGTGGTGTCGTACAGCCGCGGCACCAGGTAGGAGAGGGTGGACTTGCCGGAGCCGGTCTCGCCGACCACGGCGAGCGAGCCGCCGGCCGGGACGGTCAGGTCGATGCCGGTCAGGGTCGGGCGGTCCTGGTCGGGGCGGTAGTGGAACTCGACGTTCTCGAAGCGCACGTCGCCGCGGATCTCGGCCAGGTGGACGGGGTGCTCGGGTTCGGCGATCTCCACCGGCAGGTCGAGGTACTCGAAGATCCGCTGGAACAGGGCGAGCGAGGTCTGCACGTCCACACCGGTGGACAGCAGGCTGACGGCGGGCCGGAACAGGCCCTGCTGGAGCGAGACGAAGGCGACCAGGGTACCGAGCGAGACGATCGGCGCGCCGGCGGCGGAGGCCAGGCCGGCCGCCCAGTAGATCAGCGCGGGCATCGCGGCCATCACGATCCCGATGGTGGACATCCGCCAGCGCCCGGCCATGCTGGAGCGCACTTCCAGGTCGGCCAATCCGTCCGAGCGGTCGGCGAACTCGCGGGTCAGCGAGTCGGAGCGGCCCATGGTGCGGCCGAGCAGGATGCCGCTGACCGACAGCGACTCCTGGACGGCGGAGGAGAGTTCGGCGAGCTGCCGCTGCCGCTCGCCGGTGATCTTCTTGCGTTCGCGGCCGACCCGGCGGCTGATCCAGACGAACACCGGGAGCAGCAGCAGCGAGACGATGGTCAGCCGCCAGTCGAGCGCGACCATCGCGGCCACGCTGGCGACCACCGCGGTCAGGTTGGACACCAGCGAGGTGGCGGTGCCGGTGACGGTGGCCTGCATGCCGCCGATGTCGTTGGCGATCCGGGACTGCACCTCGCCGGTGCGGGTGCGGGTGAAGAACGCCAGCGACATCCGCTGCAGGTGCCGGTAGACGGCGGTGCGCAGGTCGTGCATGACGCGCTGGCCGACGGTGGTGGAGATCAGCGTCTGCAGCACGTTCAGCACGCTGGTGACCACGGCGGCGGCGATCATGCCGAGCGCGAGCAGGCTGAGCAGCCCGGTGCGTCCCTGCGGTATCGCGGTGTCCAGGACGGCGCGCAGCAGGAACGGCGTCACCACCGACACCACGGCGGAGGCCGCGACCAGCAGCCCGACCACGCCGAGCCGGCCGGCGTAGGGCCGGAACAGGCGGAGGATCCGCCGCACCTGGGCGGGCTGCTTGGCCTCGCCCTTGGGCGGAGTCCAGTCGATCCGGTCCGGTCGCACGGGGGCCTCCTCGGGGGTCGGCGGAGCTGGCGGGCCCGATCTTAGCGAGCCTTGCTCACCATTAGCAAACCTAAGCTTCTCCGCATTCCCGCCGCCGCCCTCCGCCTTCCCCCTTGCCCTCCCTTTCCTCCGCCCTGCCTTTCCTCTGCTCCGTCTTCCCGCCGCCGGCCGCGAGGCCCTGGCGGCCCCGCCCGGGGAGTCCCCGCCGCTCCCCGGGAGGGCCCGCCGGCCCCGGCCGCTACGCCTTGCCGCGCCCGGCCAGGAAGGCCGCCACCCGCTCGCGCACCTCCGGGGTGTCCAGGCCGCGCACCGTCATGGTGGTGCGGCGCCGCAGCACGTCGTCCACCGTGTACGCCCACTCGCTGTCGGCCGCGTAGGCGACCTGCGCCCACACGTCCGGGCCGTCGGGGTGCACCGGCTCGCCCAGGGCGGGGTCCTCGGCGATCAGGCGGGCCAGGTCGAAGGAGAGCGTGCCGTAGTGCGAGGCCAGGTGGCGGGCGATCAGCGGGTCCATCCGGGAGCCGGGCTCGCGGTCGATCAGCAGGCGGTGCGCGACGGCGTTGGGGGCGCCGATGCCGGGGAGCGGGACGGTGGCCGGGATCGGCGAGACGTCCTCGGCCAGGCCCACGCCCGGGGCGTGCTTGAGCTTCTCCAGCACGACCCGGCCGATGTGCCGGTAGGTGGTCCACTTGCCGCCCGCCACCGACAGCATGCCGCCGCGGCCCTCGGTGACGACGGTCTCGCGCTTGGCGGCGGCGGTGTCGCCGGGGCCGCCGGGCAGCACCCGCAGGCCGGCGAAGGAGTAGGTGATGTCCTCGCGCCGCAGGTGCTCGTCGCGGATGGCGTGCCCGGCCTCGGAGAGGATCTGGTCGACGTCGGCCTCGGTGGCGCGGACGTCCAGCGGGTCGCCGGTGTACTCCTCGTCGGTGGTGCCGAGCAGGACGTGGTCCTCCCACGGGATGGCGAAGGAGACCCGGTACTTGTCGATCGGGATGGTCAGCGCGGCCCGCCACGGGCTGCGGCGCTTGACCACCACGTGGGCGCCCTTGGAGAGCCGGATCGACGGGGCGGAGCCGGCGTCCTCCAGCTTGCGCAGGTGGTCGACCCACGGGCCGGTGGCGTTCAGCACCAGCCGGGCGTCCACGCCAAACTCGGCGCCGTCCAGGCGGTCCTTGAGCTCGGCGCCGGTGACCCGGCCGCGGGTGAAGCGCAGGCCGGTGACCTCGGCGTGGTTGAGCACCACGGCGCCGGCCTCGACGGCGGCGCGCACCGTCATGACGGGGCGGCGTGCGCGGCGGTGGAGACCCGGCCCATGCCGTCGCGGAACGCGGACAGCGCCGAGTACAGGAAGACGCCCGCGCCGAGTTTGGGGGCGGAGTGCGGGCCGCCCTTGTAGACGGGGACGAAGAAGGTCAGCGGGTTGACCAGGTGCGGGGCCACGTCGAGACGGTGTGTCCGGGGGTGCGCTCGGCACCGAGGGTCGGGATGGTTGCCATGGTGTGTGTACGGCGCCCTGGTCGGTGGCGCCGTGTCTCCTTCCGGTGTGCGGTGCGGCCCCTGCTGGAGGGCCGGGCGGGCCCGGTGCGGCGGGCCCGGGGGCGGAACGGGACCGGCCGGCCGGGCTGTCCTCGCCCGGCCGGCTGGTGGTGGTGCGTCAGCTGTTGTCCTCGTCCTCCTCGACCCAACCCATGGTGCGCTCCACGGCCTTGAGCCACTTCTTGTACTCGGCGTCGCGGGTGTCGGCGTCCATCCGGGGCGTCCACTCGGCGGCGCGGTGCCAGTTGGCGCGCAGGGTCTCCAGGTCGTCCCAGAACCCGACGGCCAGACCGGCGGCGTAGGCGGCGCCCAGCGCGGTGGTCTCGGCCACGTACGGCCGCTCCACCGGGGCGTCGAGGACGTCCGCGATGTTCTGCATCAGCAGGTTGTTGGACGTCATGCCGCCGTCGACCTTCAGGGCGGTCAACGTCACCCCGGAGTCCTTC
>NZ_JOGH01000087.1:0-29046 GCF_000721345.1 Kitasatospora sp. NRRL B-11411
GCACGCTGTTGAGTTCTCAAGGAACGGACACTTCCTTCGGACCGCATTCCTGCGGACCCTCCGGGCGCTTCGTTCTTTCGTGTTTCAAGCTTATCAGATGTTTTCCGCTCCGTTTTCCGGAGTTTCATTTGATCCGATTTGCTTTGGCCTTTCGGCGCTCCCGAACTCTACCAGAGTTTCTCAGCCTGTTTTCCCCGCCCCGTTTCGAACGAATTCGAATCCGGAGCGAAGCCGCACGACCGTGGGGCAACTCGGAGAACGTTACGCACCGAGCTGCCCCAGGTCAAATCAGGTCGTGCCTCAGACCTCGACGACGACCGGGAGGATCATCGGGCGCCGGCGGTAGTTGTCCGCGACCCACTTGCCGATGGTCCGGCGGACCAGCTGCTGGATCTGGCGGACCTCCAGGACGCCTTCGCCGGCGGAGCGGGTCAGGGCCTCCTCCAGCTTGGCGGCGATCGAGGTGAACGCACCGTCGTCGATGCCGGAGCCGCGGGCCTGGATGGTCGGGCCGCTGACGATCTTGCCGTTGGCGGAGTCGACCACCACGAAGACCGAGATGAAGCCCTCCTCGCCGAGGATGCGGCGGTCCTTGAGCGAGGCCTCGGTGATGTCGCCGACCGAGGAGCCGTCCACGTAGACGTAGCCGGCCCGGACCTTGCCGACGATCCGGGCGACGCCCTTCTCGAGGTCGACGCAGACGCCGTCCTCGGCGATGACGACGCGGTTGCGCGGGATGCCGGTGGCGATGCCGAGGTCGGCGGCGGCGCGCAGGTGGCGCCATTCGCCGTGGACGGGCATCAGGTTCTTCGGCTTGCAGATGTTGAAGAAGTACAGGAGCTCGCCGGCCGAGGCGTGGCCGGAGACGTGCACCTTGGCGTTGCCCTTGTGGACGACCTTGGCGCCCCAGCGGGTGAGGCCGTTGATGACCCGGTAGACGGCGTTCTCGTTGCCGGGGATCAGCGAGGAGGCGAGGACGACGGTGTCGCCCTCGACGATGCGGATCTGGTGGTCGCGGTTGGCCATCCGGGAGAGCGCGGCCATCGGCTCGCCCTGGGAGCCGGTGCAGATCAGCACCACCTCCTTGTCGGGCAGGTCGTCGAGGGTCTTGACGTCGACGATCAGGTTGCCGGGGACCTTCAGGTAGCCGAGTTCACGGGCGATGCCCATGTTGCGGACCATCGAGCGGCCGACGAAGGCGACCTTGCGCTTGTACTCGTGCGCGGCGTCCAGGACCTGCTGGATGCGGTGCACGTGGCTGGCGAAGGAGGCGACGATGATGCGCTTCTCCGCGTTGGCGAAGACGTTGCGCAGGGCCGCGGAGATGTCGCGCTCGTGCGGGATGAAGCCGGGGACCTCGGCGTTGGTGGAGTCCACCAGGAGGAGGTCCATGCCCTCCTCGGCCAGCTTGGCGAAGGCCGGGAGGTCGGTGAGCCGGCCGTCCAGCGGGAGCTGGTCCATCTTGAAGTCGCCGGTGGCGACGACCATGCCCGCGGGGGTGCGGACGGCGACGGCGAGGGCGTCCGGGATGGAGTGGTTGACCGCGATGAACTGGCAGTCGAAGGGGCCGATCCGCTCGCGGTCGCCCTCCACGACCTCCAGGACGTAGGGGTGGATGCGGTGCTCGGCGAGCTTGGCCTCGATCAGGGCGAGGGTGAGCTTGGAGCCGATCAGCGGGATGTCCGGGTTCTCCCGGAGCAGGTAGGGCACGGCACCGATGTGGTCCTCGTGGCCGTGGGTGAGGACGATGCCGTCGATCTTGTCGAGGCGGTCCCGGATGTAGCTGAAGTCGGGGAGGATCAGGTCGACGCCGGGCTGCTCGTCCTCGGGGAAGAGGACGCCGCAGTCGACGATCAGGATCCGGTCGCCGTACTCGAGGACCGTCATGTTGCGGCCGATCTCGCCGAGGCCGCCGAGCGGGGTGATGCGGAGGGCGCCTTCCTTGAGTGCGGGGGGCGCGCCGAGTTCGGGGTGCGGGTGGCTCAAAAGACTCTCCTCACGACGCACGCCATATGCCCGGGGGGTTCTTCCCCCGGTGGCATATGGCGTGCGTCCATCGTGGTTACCTGACTGCCGAGTGCCGCGCGCCTTCGGTCCCGGTCCAGCGGCGGACCCGGGTGGGTCCGGCGAGCCGGGGGCGCGCACGTCTGTTGTTGGTTACAGGTGTACCCCGCCGGCGGCGAGATCCTCCTTCAACCGGGCGGTCTCCGCGTCCGTGGCGGGGACCAGGGGCAGCCGGAGCGGGCCGGCCGGGTGTCCCTGCAGGTTCAACGCAGCCTTGGCGAGGATCACTCCCTGGGTGCGGAACATTCCGCTGAAGACCGGCAGCAGGGACTGGTGGACGGCGAGCGCCTTGGCGGTGTCGCCGGCCGTGAAGGCCTCGATCATGGTGCGCATCTCGGCGGCGACGACGTGGCCGACCACGCTGACCACGCCGACGGCTCCGACCGAGAGCAGCGGCAGGGTCAGGTTGTCGTCGCCGGAGTACCAGGCGAGGCCGGAGCGGGCGATGGCCCAGGAGGCCGCGGAGACGTCGCCCTTGGCGTCCTTGTTGGCGACGATCCGGGGGTGCTCGCCGAGCCGGACCAGGGTGTCCGCTTCGAGTGCGACGCCGGAGCGGCCGGGGATGTCGTACAGCATGACCGGCAGGTCGGTGGCGTCGGCGATGGCGACGGTGTGCCGGTACAGGCCCTCCTGCGGGGGCTTGCTGTAGTACGGGGTGACGGCGAGCAGGCCGTGCGCGCCGGCGGCCACGGCCTGGCGGGCGAGTTCCACGCTGTGGCGGGTGTCGTTGGTGCCGACGCCGGTGACGATGTGGGCGCGGTCTCCGACCGCCTCGACCACGGCCCGCACCAGCTGGGCCTTCTCCGCGTCGGTGGTGGTGGGCGACTCGCCGGTGGTGCCGTTGAGCACCAGGCCGTCGTTGCCGGAGTCCACCAGGTGTGCGGCGAGGCGCTGGGCGCCGTCGAGGTCGAGGTCCCCTTCGGGGGTGAACGGGGTGACCATCGCGGTCAGGACCCGGCCGAAGGGCGTCTGCGGTGTGGAGGTCGGAGCCATGGGTCCAAAGCTACTCGTAGGGCGGTGGTCGATAGCCACGCAGGTCCAGGGTTTGGACAGTGCGGGTCGTCGGGAGGGGCACCGGGACCCGGGCCGGACATGGGATTCCGGTGCTGCGCGCTCGGGGGTTCACGCAGCACCGGAATCCGTGTCCTGAGCGTATGGAGCGGCCGAGAAAGCCGCAATCCAGACATGCCGGACAGTCCGTCCATCTGCTCGTCGGCGCAGGTCAGCGGGCGGGCCCGGGGCGGCGGCCGAAGGCCGCACGGGTGAGGGCGGCCGGCCCGGTGCTCCGACGGGCCGTCAGACCTTGCGCCAGCCCGGCACCCAGGCGCCGTCCTCGACGGTGTAGTCGCCGAACAGCGACGGGGCCTCCTTGACCATCAGCTCGCCGATCTTGCCGAACAGCAGCCGGATCTCCTCCTCGGCGCCCGGCGCGGTGCGGTTCTCGATCACGTGCCGCAGGGTGCGGACGTTGGCCGTCCAGACCAGGCCGGTGGCCAGGCCCTCGGGGGCGAAGCGGCGCATGAAGGAGGTCTTCTCCTTCTTCTCGTGGAACTTCACGCCCTCCTCGTCCAGCCCGAAGTGGGCGGCCATCCAGTGCTGGAACTCCTCGATCTCCTTCATCAGGCCGGTGGCCCGGGACATCAGCTCCTCGTCCTGCTGCGCCCACTCGGGGAACCAGAACGGGATGTCGTCGAGGCGGACGAAGCGCAGCGACTCCTGGGAGACCGCGACGCCGGCCCGGTGGCGGACCAGCTCGTGGGTGACCACCCGGCTGACGTTGTGCAGGACGAAGGTGAAGGAGACGTGCTCCAGCACCGAACCGTGCGCGCTGGCCAGGATGTTCTTGAGGTAGACGTCCTGGTCGGTGCGGACCTTGGTGACGTTCGGGTTGAGGCCCGGCTTCCACGAGCGGTAGCAGATCCGGCCGGCGAACTCGGCCAGGTTCTGGGCGTCGTCCAGGTCGCCGCGGTCGACCCGCTCCAGCCAGCTCTCGCCGCCGACGTCCTGCAGGTAGGCGGCGACCTCGTCGTAGTCGAGCTCGGGGCGGGCGATGAGGTGGACCTGGGGTTCTACTGCGCGCATGGGAGAACGTCCTGGGGGGTTCGGGAGGATTCCGGGTCAGTCTACGGCGGGGGCCGGGACGGCCTGACCGTGCAGCTTGATCGCGTGCTGCATGGCCTTGCGGGCCCGCGGCACGTCGCCCGCGTCGGCGTAGGCGACGGCCAGCCGGAAGAAGTTGCGCCAGTCGGTGGGGTCGGCCTCGGCCTCGGCCTTGCGGCGGGCGAAGACCGCGTCGGCGGAGGCGCGGTCGATCCGGCCGCCGGAGCTGCGCTTCAACTCGTCGACGGGCAGGCCGCCCTCGGCCTCCAGCTCGCGGGCGAGCCGCTCGCCGGCCCGGCCGAAGCGGACGGTCTGGGTGAGGAACCAGACGCCGATCACCGGGATGACGAAGGCGCACGCGCCGATGCCGATGCCCAGCGGTTTGCCGGTGGCGACCAGTTGGATGCCCTCGCCGATGCAGACCAGGCTGACCAGCAGCAGGATGCCGGAGAGGACGAAGAAGCCGGTGCGGGAAGTCATGTCACAGGTCCAGGAAGTGTTCCAGGCCGAAGGTGAGGCCCGGGTGGTCGGCGATCTTCCGCGCGCCGAGCAGGATGCCGGGCATGAAGCTGCTGTGGTGCATCGAGTCGTGCCGGATGGTCAGGGTCTCGCCGGTGTCGCCGAACATCACCTGCTGGTGCGCCAGGAGGCCGCGCAGCCGCACCGCGTGCACGGGGACGCCGTCCACGTCGGCGCCGCGGGCGCCGGGCAGGCCGTGGGTGGTCGGGTCGTGCTGCGGGGGCAGGCCGGCCTCGGTGCGGGCGGCGGCGATCAGCTGGGCGGTGCGGGTGGCGGTGCCGGAGGGGGCGTCGGCCTTGTTGTCGTGGTGGAGTTCGATCACCTCGACGGACTCGAAGTACCGGGCCGCGGTCTGGGCGAACTTCATGCCGAGGATCGCGCCGATAGAGAAGTTCGGGGCGATCAGCAGGCCCAACTCGGGCGCCTTGGCGAGCAGTTCGCGGACGGTGGCGAGGCGCTCCTCGGTCCAGCCGGTGGTGCCGGTGACCACGTGGATGCCGTTGCCGAGGCAGTAGTCGAGGTTGCCCATCACCGAGTCGGGGTGGGTGAGTTCGACGGCGACGTCGGCCCGGGCCCGGGTGAGTTCGGTCAGGTCGGAGCCGCGGCCCAGGGCGGCCACCAGCTCCAGGTCCTCGGCGGCCTCGACGGCCTTGACCGCCTCCGAGCCGATCCGGCCCTTGGCGCCGATCACGGCGACGCGCAGCGTCATGTCAGTCATCCTCTCAGGCCGGCCGGTCAGACCAGCAGGTCGGCGAGCTTGGCGGCCCGCCGGTCGTTGATCGGGCCGATCAGGGCGAGCGAGGGGCGGTGCGCCCCCAGCACATCACGGGCGACGGCGTGCACGTCGTCCAGGGTCACCGCGGCGATCTTCCCCAGCATCTCGTCCACCGACAGGTGGTGGCCGTAGGAGAGTTCGGCCTTGCCGATCCGGTTCATCAGCGAGCCGGTGTCCTCCATGCCGAGCACGGTGGAGCCGGAGATCTGGCCGATGGCGCGGCGCAGCTCCTCCTCGGTGATGCCCTCCTCGACCACCCGGGCGAGCTCGGTGCGGCAGATCTTCAGCACCTCCTCGACCCGCTTGGGCTGGCAGCCGGCGTAGATGCCGAACAGGCCGGTGTCGGCGTACGAGGAGGAGTAGGAGTACACCGAGTACGCCAGGCCGCGCTTCTCCCGGACCTCCTGGAACAGCCGGGAGCTCATGCCGCCGCCGAGGGCCGCGTTGAGCACGCCGAGCGCCCAGCGGCGCTCGTCGTGGCGCGGCACGCCGGGGACGCCGAGGACCAGGTGGGCCTGCTCGGTGGGGCGGTTGAGGACGGCGGCCCGGCCCGCGGTGCGGACGGCCTTGACGCCGCGGCGGACCTCGGCGGGGTGGCCCTTGGACTTGGCCAGGACGGGCGCGAAGGCCCGCTCGACCAGCTTGACCACCTTGGCGTGGTCGAGGTTGCCGGCCGCGGCGACCACCAGGTTCTCCGGCTTGTAGCGGCGCTGGTAGAAGCCGGCGATCTGGTCGCGGGTGAGCGCGGTGACGGTCTCCTGGGTGCCGAGGATCGGGCGGCCGAGCGGGCCGTCGCCGAAGAGCACCTTGGCGAACAGGTCGTGCACCACGTCGCCCGGGTCGTCCTCGGCCATCGCCATCTCTTCCAGGATGACGCCGCGCTCGGACTCCACGTCCTCGGGGCGGATCAGCGAGCCGGTCAGCATGTCGCAGACCACGTCGATGGCGAGCGGCAGGTCGGTGTCCAGGACCCGCGCGTAGTAGCAGGTGTTCTCCTTGGCGGTGAAGGCGTTCATCTCGCCGCCGACCGCGTCGAGCGCGGCGGAGATCTCCAGGGCGTCGCGCCGGGCGGTGCCCTTGAAGAGCAGGTGTTCGAGGTAGTGGGTGGCGCCGTTGAGGACGGGCGTCTCGTCGCGGGAGCCGACGCCGACCCAGATGCCGAAGGTGGCGCTGCGCACCGTCGGGAGGGTCTCGGTGACGACCCGCAGGCCGCCGGGGAGGACCGTGCGGCGGACGGTGCCCGCGCCGCCCTCGCTGCCCTTGAGCAGGGTCCGGGTGGTTCCGGGGCGCTGCTTCGCCGCCGAGGCCTGGGCCACGGGTGTTCCTTCCAACTGCTGCTTCACGAACAGGACTTCACGAACAGGGTGCGGCCCGCACGCGCCGGGAAGGGCGTGCGGGCCGCGGGTGCTACGGGGTCGTCACTCGGAGGCGGCGGCCTCGCCGCCCTCCTCGCCCTCGATGACCGGGATCAGCGACAGCTTGCCGCGCGGGTCGATCTCGGCGATCTCGACCTGCACCTTGGCGCCGACGCCGAGCACGTCCTCGACGTTCTCGACGCGCTTGCCGCCGGCCAGCTTGCGGATCTGCGAGATGTGCAGCAGGCCGTCCTTGCCCGGCATGAGCGAGACGAAGGCGCCGAAGGTGGTGGTCTTCACCACGGTGCCCAGGTAGCGCTCGCCGACCTCCGGCATGGTCGGGTTGGCGATCTGGTTGATCGTCGAGCGGGCAGCCTCCGCCGAGGGGCCGTCGACCGCACCGATGTAGATGGTGCCGTCGTCCTCGATGGTGATGTCCGCGCCGGTGTCCTCCTGGATCTGGTTGATCATCTTGCCCTTGGGGCCGATGACCTCGCCGATCTTGTCCACCGGGATCTTGATGGTGATGATCCGCGGCGCGTTCGGGGACATCTCGTCGGGCGCGTCGATGGCCTCGTTCATGACGTCGAGGATGTGCAGGCGGGCGTCCTTGGCCTGCTTCAGCGCGGCGGCCAGCACGGAGGCCGGGATGCCGTCGAGCTTGGTGTCGAGCTGCAGGGCGGTGATGAAGTTCCGGGTGCCGGCGACCTTGAAGTCCATGTCGCCGTACGCGTCCTCGGCGCCGAGGATGTCGGTCAGCGTCACGTAGTGGGTCTCGCCCTCGATCTCCTGGGAGATCAGGCCCATGGCGATGCCGGCGACGGGGGCCTTGAGCGGCACACCGGCGTTCAGCAGCGACATGGTGGAGGCGCAGACCGAGCCCATCGAGGTGGAGCCGTTGGAGCCGAGCGCCTCGGAGACCTGGCGGATCGCGTAGGGGAACTCCTCGCGGGTCGGCAGGACCGGGAGGAGCGCCCGCTCGGCGAGGGCGCCGTGGCCGATCTCGCGGCGCTTCGGGGAGCCGACGCGGCCGGTCTCGCCGACCGAGTACGGCGGGAAGTTGTAGTTGTGCATGTAGCGGCGACGGGTCTCCGGGGAGAGCGTGTCGAGCTGCTGCTCCATGCGCAGCATGTTCAGCGTGGTGACGCCCAGGATCTGGGTCTCGCCGCGCTCGAACAGGGCCGAGCCGTGCACCCGCGGGATGGCCTCGACCTCGGCGGCCAGGGTGCGGATGTCGGTGACGCCGCGGCCGTCGATGCGGACCTTGTCCTTGATGACGCGCTCGCGGACGATCTTCTTGGTCAGCGCGTTGTAGGCGGCGCTGATCTCCTTCTCGCGGCCCTCGAACTCCGGGAGCAGCTTGTCGGCGGCGACGCCCTTGATCCGGTCCAGCTCGTTCTGGCGCTCCTGCTTGCCGGCGATGGTGAGCGCCTTGGCGAGCTCGTCCTTGACGGCGGAGGTCAGCGCGGCCAGCACGTCGTCCTGGTACTCCAGGAAGCGCGGGAACTCGCCGGTCGGCTTGGCGGCCTGCTTGGCGAGCTGCGACTGGGCGGCGCACAGCACCTTGATGAACGGCTTGGCGGCCTCCAGGCCGGCGGCGACGACCTCCTCGGTGGGGGCCTCGGCACCGCCCTCGACCAGCTTGATGGTCTTGTCGGTGGCCTCGGCCTCGACCATCATGATCGCCACGTCGCCGTCCGGCAGGACGCGACCGGCGACGACCATGTCGAAGACGGCCGACTCCAGCTCGGAGTGGGTCGGGAAGGCCACCCACTGGCCGTTGATCAGCGCGACGCGGACGCCGCCGATCGGGCCGGAGAACGGCAGGCCGGCCAGCTGGGTGGAGGCGGAGGCCGCGTTGATGGCCACCACGTCGTACAGGTGGTCGGGGTTGAGCGCCATGACCGTGACGACGACCTGGATCTCGTTGCGCAGGCCCTTGACGAAGGACGGGCGCAGCGGGCGGTCGATCAGGCGGCAGGTGAGGATCGCGTCCTCGGAGGGGCGGCCCTCGCGACGGAAGAACGAGCCGGGGATGCGGCCGGCGGCGTACATCCGCTCCTCGACGTCCACCGTGAGGGGGAAGAAGTCGAAGTGCTCCTTGGGCTGCTTCGAGGCGCTGGTGGCCGACAGCACCATGGTGTCGTCGTCCAGGTAGGCCACGGCGGAGCCGGCGGCCTGACGGGCCAGGCGGCCGGTCTCGAAGCGGATGGTGCGGGTGCCGAAGCTGCCGTTGTCGATGACGGCCTCGGCGTAGAAAACGTTCTCTTCCACCTGGAAGATCTCCTCTTTCGTACGTCTCCCCAGGAGCGCCCCTGCGCTTGCCTGCCGTGGCCCGGGCAGCTGGGCCGGTCTTCGATCGAAGCCACCGGGTCGTGCCCCGTTCCTCGGGGTTCCCGGCGGCCACTACCGAGGACCGGCGCCTTTCGGCGCGCGGCGGTCGGCGTGTGGACGCTCCTGCGGGGTGCGGGCGGCTTCCGTTTGAAGCCTTGTTCCGGCCCGCAAGGGCGGGCATGCCCTTTACCTTACAAATTCACACCCTACCGAGCGCGGCTTTATGCGGACGGGTCGTCGCGGGGCGTGGTCGCGGGGTGGCGCGGAATGCGCCGAGGGGCGGCTCCCCCGGAGAGGGGAGCCGCCCCTGCGAGCGGTGTCAGCGGGCGCCGCCGGCGGCACCGCGGCGGATGCCGAGGCGGTCCACCAGGGTACGGAAGCGCTCGATGTCCTTCTTGGCCAGGTACTGCAGCAGGCGGCGGCGCTGGCCGACCAGGATCAGCAGGCCACGACGCGAGTGGTGGTCGTGCTTGTGGAACTTCAGGTGCTCGGTCAGGTCCGAGATGCGGCGGGAGAGCATGGCCACCTGGACCTCGGGGGAGCCGGTGTCGCCCTCCTTCTGGCCGAACTCGGCGATGATCTGCTTCTTGACGTCAGCGGCGAGGGCCACGGGCATCTCCTTCGGTGTGTGGCCGAGCGGTCCTGGTAGGAGGCACAGGACCTGACAAGACTCGGTCTGTTAAACCCTAGCAGTCCGGCTCAGCCGGTCGCGCCGCGCACCACGTTGTAGACGTTGAGCACGGCGAGGGCCAGGGGGACGAGCGCGAGCAGCATCAGGCTGTCGACCATGTCCAGGATGCGGCCCCAGAACGGGGACACCCCGGAGCGCGGGACGATCAGCGCGATGGCGGTCATCACCGCGGCGCCGGCCGCGATGGACGCGGACAGCCACACGGTGCGCAGGTCGGTGCCGCCGGTGGAGCCGGTGGTCAGCTGGGTGAGCAGCAGGTGCACCGGGGTGTGCAGGGCCAGGCCGAGGATCAGCAGGGACAGCGCGGCCAGACCGGAGATGGTGAGCGCGAAGACCTGCGTGGTGTAGCGGAACAGCCGGGCCCGCAGCATGGTCGAGACGCCGATGGACAGGGCCAGCAGTTCGGCCCAGCCCCGGTCGCTGAAGCCGAGCACGGTGCAGGCGCCGACGATGGTGGCGGAGGCGCCGCCGACCAGGCCGACCAGCACCTCGTGGCCGCGGCGGGCCTGGGCGGCGATCCGCTCGTACTGGACGGTCTCGGCGCTGTTGGCCTCCTCGCCGTACGCGGTGCCGCGGGTGCGGGCCTGGCCGGGGGCGCTGAAGCCGACGGGCAGGCGGGCGAAGCGGGCGGACAGCGCGGGCAGGAAGCCGATCACGGCCACCGCGGCGACGCCGGTGACGGCGGCGATGTCGGTGACCGCGGTGCCGGACATCAGCACGGCGGCGAAGGTGGCCAGGGTGCCGGCGGCGGCCAGGAAGGCGGCGGCGACGAACACCGAGTCCTTCTCCGGGAGCAGGCCGACCAGCAGGACGGAGACCACCAGCACGGTGACGCAGCCGACCAGGAACTGGAGCCGGCCGGGGCCGTCGCCGGCGCCGGGGACGTCGATGATGCCGGAGCCGGCCAGCATCGCGTGCGGCAGCGCGCCGAGGCCGAGGGCCAGCGCGGCGCCGTGGTCGGCGTAGACCCGGGCCCGGACGCCGGCGAAGGTCACCAGGACGATCGCGGTGACGCCGGACAGGATGCCGGGCAGGCCGAACATGTTGTGCCGCAGGTCGGAGAACCACAGCGCGAAGGCGAGCAGCGCCAGCAGGACGGTGCCCGCGATCAGGCCGAAGGCCCGCATCAGGTCGGGGCTCCAGAACCGGCGGTCCGCCTCGACGGCGGAGGCGATGGCGTCCGCGACGTCGTCGTAGACGGCCGGCGGCAGTGATTCGGCGAACGGCCGCAGGCTCAGCAGGTCGCCGTCGCGGACCTGCTGGGCCGCCAGCGGCAGTCCGCTGTCGAGCACGGTGCCGTCCCGCCGGACCAGGTGGAAGCCGGTCGGCGTTCCGTCCACCTGGGTCTGTCCGGAGAGCCTGAGCACCTCCGGGTAGATGTCCGCGAGCGGGACATCCTCCGGCAGGGCGACGTCGATCCGGCTGTCCGGTGCCACCACGGTGACCCGGCAGAAACCGGTCGTTGCGTTGTTGCTCACCGGCCCTCTCCCCCTCGTTGGCTGTGTCGGCAAGTCTGCTGACCACTCGTCGCAGCGGCTCCGGAACTGTCACGGCCCGAACGAGAGTTGGCGCGGCGACACCTTACCCTCCGCGGCAAGGGTGGTGTGCGCCGGGTGCGGGGCCGCTCCGGCCGCCGCGGGGCGGGCGGCGGGCGTGACGGGCGGTCAGCTCCGGGCGGGGCCCGGCGCGACCCCGTGGACGAACCGCTTGGCGTGCGCAGTAGGATCGGCCCCTGCGCACGGCGTACGGGGGCCGCGGTCGAAGACGCGAAGCCCCGCGCGCCTGCGGTTCGGCGGAGCGGGGGCGGCGTCATCACACGGGGCGCCCTCACCGTACGTATCCAGATGCGTGAGGGCGGATTGTGAGCGAGCGATGGGGGCGCCCCCTGTCAAGTGCCCTGGGAGGGCGCGTCGTTGAGAACGGGGAGTCGCACGCTGCGGCTGCCGCCCGGGACGGGGTGACGGTATGAACGAGCGGTGCGCGGGTGCGGAGCGCTCGCCGAGCGCCGGCGAGGTGGGCGCATGAGTACGGTGACGGTGAAGCGGCCGCCGCGGGCGTTCCCGCCCGCGGTGTCGGAGGAGCCGGTCGAGCTGGTTCCGCCGCCCGAGCTGCCGCGCGGCGGCGGCGAGGACTGGCTGATGACGCTGATGCCGATGCTCGGCATGGGCGGCAGCGCGGCCTTCCTGTTCCAGGGCGGCCAGGGCCCGATGAAGATGATGGGCGTCCTGATGATCGCCTCGACCGCCGCGATGGCGGTGGCGCAGATCGTCCGGGCCCGCAAGGGCGGTAGCGCGGCCACCTCGGACGAGCGCCGCGACTACCTGAAGTACCTGCAGCAGAAGCGGCGCGAGGTGCGGCGCACGGCGGAGCGCCAGCGCGGCGCGCTGCTGTTCACCCACCCGGAGCCGGACCAGCTGTGGTCGGTGGTGGCCGAGGGCCGCCGGCTGTGGGAGCGCCGGCCGACCGACGCGGACTTCGCGCAGATCCGGGTCGGCCTCGGCCCGCTGCAGCTGTCGACGCCGCTGGTGGCGCCGCAGACCGCGCCGATGGACGAGCTGGAGCCGCTCGCCGCGGAGGCGATGGGCACCTTCATCAAGACCCACGGCACCCTGCAGGACCTGCCGCTGGCGGTCTCGCTGCGGGCGTTCTACCACATCACGGTGTGCGGCGACCCGGACTCGGTGTACGGCAACGTGCGGGCGATGGTGGCCCAGCTGGCGACCCTGCACTCCCCCGAGGACCTGATGATCGGGGTGGCCGCCGCGCCCGGCGCGGTGGAGGAGTGGGAGTGGGCGAAGTGGCTGCCGCACACTCAGCACCGCAAGGAGAGCGACGGGGCCGGCTCGCGCCGCCTGATCGCCTCCGGGCTGGGCGAGCTGGAGGAGCTGCTGGCCAACGAGCTGGCCGGCCGCAAGGGCTTCTCCCGGGACAGCACGCCGACCCCGGACCAGCCGCACCTGGTGGTCATCATGGACGGCGCCTCGGTGCCGGTCGACTCGGTGATCGCCGGTCCGGAGGGCGTCCAGGGCGTCACCGTGATCGAGGTCGTCCCGGGTGACCTGGACGAGCCCAACGGCCACCTGGTGATCACCGTCGGCAAGGACGAGCTGCTGCTGGAGGCGGCCTCCGGGGCGAGCTACCCGGGCACCCCGGACGGCCTGTCCAGCTGGCAGTCCGAGGCGCTGGCGCGGCAGTTGTCGCCGTTCCGGGCGTCCGCGGGCGGCGACGACAGCGACCCGTCGCTGGTGTCGATGGACTTCACCGAGATGATGCACACCGGCGACCCGGGGTCCTTCGACCCGGCCCGGCACTGGCGGCCCAAGCCGATCCGCGAGAAGCTGCGCGTCCCGCTGGGCGTGGGCAGCAACGGCGAGTACGTCTGGCTGGACATCAAGGAAGCCTCGCTGGAGGGCATGGGCCCGCACGGCATGTGCGTCGGCGCGACCGGTTCCGGCAAGTCCGAGGTGCTGCGCACCATCGTGCTGGCGCTGGCGGTCACCCACTCCTCCGAGGTGCTGAACCTGGTGCTCGCGGACTTCAAGGGTGGTGCGACCTTCGCCGGCATGTCGGAGATGCCGCACACCGCGGCCGTGATCACCAACCTCGAGGGCGAAGCGACCCTGATCGACCGCATGCGCGACGCGATCGAGGGCGAGATGAACCGCCGCCAGGAGCTGCTGCGCGCGGCGGGCAACTACGCGAACATCAACGAGTACGAGCGGGCCCGCGCGGCGGGTGCGCCGCTCGACCCGCTGCCCTCGCTGCTGATGATCATCGACGAGTTCTCCGAACTCCTCACCGCGAAGCCGGACTTCATCGAGCTGTTCATCCAGATCGGCCGGATCGGCCGTTCGCTGGGCATGCACATGCTGCTGGCCTCGCAGCGACTGGAGGAGGGCAAGCTCCGCGGTCTGGACACCTTCCTCTCCTACCGCCTGGGTCTGCGCACCTTCTCGGCCGCCGAGTCGCGGGCCGCGATCGGCGTGCCGGACGCCTACCACCTGCCGCCGATCCCCGGCGTGGGCTACCTCAAGTTCGGCTCCGACGTGATGGAGCGCTTCCGCGCCGCGTACGTCTCCGGCAAGTACCGGGCGCCGGGCACCCAGCGGGCGGTCGGCGGCGTGGTGGTCACCGCCCAGCCGGTGCTGTTCACCGCCGCCGAGGTCGAGGTCGTCGAGCCCGAGGTGGAGGTCCTCCCGGAGCTCCCCCAGGAGGAGGAGACCGACGAGGCGCTGCTGGACACCATGCTCGACGTGTTCGTGCAGCGGATGATCGGCCAGGGCCCGCCGGCCCACCAGGTGTGGCTGCCGCCGCTGGACGACTCGCCGTCGGTGGACAGCCTGCTGGAGCCGCTGCAGGTCAGCCAGGACCGCGGCCTGACCCCGGCGGCCGTCCGCCAGGGCAACCTGGTCGTCCCGGTCGGCATCGTCGACAAGCCGCGCGACCAGCGCCGCGACGTGATGTACCTGGACTACTCGGGCGCCGCGGGCCACGGCATGATCGTGGGCGGTCCGCGCTCCGGCAAGTCCACCATGGTGCGCACCATCGTGGCCGGCTTCTCGGTCACCCACACGCCGGTGGAGGCGCAGTTCTACCTGCTCGACTTCGGCGGCGGCGGCTTCGGCTCGCTGGCCGAGCTGCCGCACGTCGGCGGCGTGGCGGGCCGACTGGACGTCGAGAAGGTCCGCCGCATGATCAGCGAGGTGCACGGCGTGCTCAACCGCCGTGAGGAGCTGTTCCGGGCGACCGGCATCGACACCATCGCCACCTACCGGTCCCGCCGGGCCGCCGGGCAGCTGCCCGACGAGCAGTTCGGCGACGTGTTCCTGTTCGTCGACGGCTGGCTGACCTTCAAGCAGGAGTTCGAGGTCCTGGAGCCGGTCATCGCCGACATCGTGCAGCGCGGTCTCGGCTACGGCGTGCACGTGGTGATCACCGCGGCCCGCTACGCCGAGGTCCGCCCGGCGCTGAAGGACCAGCTGCAGAACCGGGTCGAGCTGAAGCTCGGTGACTCCATGGAGTCCGAGATCGGCCGCAAGGTGGCGGCGAACGTGCCGCCGATCCCGGGCCGCGGCCTGACCTCCGACCAGCTGCACTTCCTGTCCGGCCTGCCCCGGATCGACGGCTCCAGCAGCACCGAGGACCTGGTGGACGGCGTCGCCGACCTGGTCGCCCAGGTCAACGCGGCCTGGACCGGCCCGCGGGCCCCGCAGGTGCGCATGCTGCCGCCGGTGCTGGACGGCCACTCGCTGCCCAAGGGCTTCGAGCACCCGGAGCTGGGTGTCGCGTTCGGTGTCGACGAGGTCGAGCTGGCGCCGGTGTTCGTCAACTTCGAGACCGACCCGCTGTTCGTCGTCTTCGGCGAGAGCGAGTCCGGCAAGTCGGCGATGCTGCGGATGCTGATCAAGCAGATCACCGAGCGGTACACCCCGGACCAGGCGGGCATCGTGGTCGGCGACTTCCGCCGCTCGCTGCTCGGCGTGGTGCCGCCGGAGTACCTGGTGGAGTACGCGGCCGCCGCGCCCGCCATGACGGCGATCGTGGAGATGCTGCGCGGGGCCTGCGGGCGCCGCCTGCCCGGCCCGGACGTCACGCCGGAGCAGCTGCGCAACCGCAGCTGGTACAGCGGCAAGGACATGTTCGTGATCGTGGACGACTACGAGCTGGTCGCCACCCAGTCGGGCAACCCGATGGCGCCGCTGGCGGAGTTCCTGCCGTTCGCGCGCGACATCGGCCTGCGCCTGATCATCGCCCGCAACGCGGGCGGCGCCGGCCGCTCGCTGTTCGAGCCGGTGATGCAGCGGATGCGCGAGCTGGGCGGTCAGGGCCTGCTGCTCTCCGGTGACAAGGGCGAGGGCGCGCTGCTGGGCACGGTCAAGCCGCAGCCGCAGCCGCCGGGCCGCGGTGTGTTCGTCTCCCGCCGGATCCAGGCGGGCCAGACGGTGCAGACCGGCTGGCTGCCGACGCAGATCTAGCGCGATCACCGTCACGGACGGTGATCGGGAGGGCCGGGCTCCGGAAGGGGTCCGGCCCTCCGGCGTTCCCGGGCGGCATCCGAGGGGTGGAACGGTGCCATAACGTTATCTTCCGTTTTTCGCGGTTTTCCTTCGGTTCCCGTACCCGTCGGGGGTGTCCGACGACGTTTTTCGGCCCAGCAGCGCGGTGCGGCGGAGCGCCTTGGAATCAACGTCGGCCACCTCACATCACCTTCGATTCAAGCGCAGTTAACCCGAGTTGACACTACGGAAACATACGTCCCGACCGCTTCGGAGCTGCGTTCCGCAGGCAGATCGGCCTTGTGACGACGGAATCCGCAGCCGATCACGCGTTGACTGGGTCAATTCACCCAGGCAACCTGGCGAACCGGGAGC
Source organism: Kitasatospora sp. NRRL B-11411 (assembly GCF_000721345.1). Classification (NCBI taxonomy): domain Bacteria; kingdom Bacillati; phylum Actinomycetota; class Actinomycetes; order Kitasatosporales; family Streptomycetaceae; genus Kitasatospora; species Kitasatospora sp. NRRL B-11411. The sequence goes on from NZ_JOGH01000087.1 coordinate 16,210, forward strand.
GAAGCAGAACCAGACCGCGAGACCGTGCTTCGGAGGCGATACCGCTCCCCACCCCCACACCGCCGCTCAGTGGATCGGATGCCCCATGACCGACACGCTTCCCCCGCAGGTAGCCTCTCCCACCGCGGGGGACACCGCGGGCAGCCCCAAGAAGCTCGCCCGATCGCTCGGCGTCGTGGGCGGCACCCTGCTCACGCTCTCCTGCGTGACCCCGGCGTCCTCACTCTTCGTGATCGTCCCGGAGCTCTTCAACTCGCTCGGCACCTTCACCCTGATGTCGATCCTGATCGGCACGGTCATCTGCATCGCGGTGGCGTTCTGCTACTCCGAGCTCGGCACCCTGGTGCCCTCCGCGGGCGGCGAGTACGCGATGGTCGGCACCCTGGCGGGCAAGTTCACCGGCTGGCTGGTCTTCATCCAGTCGCTGATCGTGGTGATGATCGTGCCCTCACTGATCGCCATGGGCACCGCCGACTACCTGGAACCGATCATCCACCTCGACCCGAAGTGGGCCGGCGCCGCGGTGATGCTGGCCGCCACCGTGGCCGGCCTGCTGGACCTGCGGGCGAACGCCTGGATCACCGGCATCTTCCTGGTGCTGGAGGTCATCGCCTGCGCCGTGGTCGCCTTCCTGGGCTTCGGCCACTCGGAGCGCGGGGTGAGCAGCCTGCTGCACGGCTCCGTCGTCGACGCCACCAGCGGCGCCACCAGCGGGGTGGGCTTCGCGGCGATCCTCGCGGCGATGGGCACCGCGCTCTTCGTCACCCAGGGCTTCTCCACCGCGATCTACCTCTCCGAGGAGCTGGAGAACCCGCGCAAGAACGTCGCCCGCACCGTGCTGTGGACGCTGGGCCTGTCCACCGCCATCATCCTGGTCCCGGTCGCCGCGATCACCATGGGCGCCCCCGACCTGAAGGCGCTCAGCGAGGGCAACATCTCCTCGCTGGTCATCGGCTGGAGCAACAGCGGCGTCGGCACCTTCATCAGCCTGTGCATCGCGCTGGCGATCATCAACGCCGGCATCGTGATGGTCATCCAGAACTCCCGGGTGCTGTTCGCCTCCGGCCGCGACAAGGCCTGGCCGGAGCCGGTCAACAAGGCCTTCGGCACCCTCAACAAGTTCAGCGCCCCGTGGATCTCCACCCTGGCGGTCGGCGTCCCCGGTGCCGCGCTCTGCTTCGTCGGCCAGGACCTGCTGACCAACATCACCGGTGTCGCGGTCGCCGCGCTCTACCTGCTGGTCGCCGTCGGCGCGCTGTTCTCCCGCCGCGGCCACCACAAGGCCGCCCCGGCCTGGCGCCAGCCGCTGTGGCCCGCCCTGCCGATCCTGGTGATCGTCGCCCTGGCCTACGTCCTGACCAAGCTCGACCCCACCGCGCTGTGGTGGACCCTCGGCATCACCGCCGCGGCCAGCCTCTACTGGGCGCTCTACCTGCGCCCCCGCCCGGAGACCCGCTGGGTCATCACCCTCCCCGAGGACGAGCGGGTCTGACCCCCCGCGGGCCCGCCCTCCCGTCGGCCCCCGCCCGGTCCCCAGGACCGGACGGGGGCCGGCCCCTTTCCGGGACCGGCCCCCTCGTACACCGCCCGCACGGGGCGGTCGGTCAGTCGTGGCGCCCGCGGCGCCGTTGCATGTCCCGGGTGACGATCGAACCGCCGGCCAGGCCCGCCACCACCAGGGCGCCGATGCCGAGCACGAAGGTGCCGGTGCGGCGGTCCCGGTCGGCCTGGGTCTCCTCCAGCCCGAGCGGCTGCGGCTTCAGCGGCACGGTGTCGAGCTTGACCTGCGCGTCCACGCTGGGCGAGGCGCTCGGGCCGGGCACCTCGCTGTACTCCATGGCCTTCACCGGGTCGACCACGCCCCAGCCGATGTACTTGTTCGGGCCCCGCTCGGTGCGCTGCGCGGTCTGCTCGATCACGGTGCGGATCTGCATCGGGTTCCAGGTGGGGTGCCAGCCCTTGAGGAGGGCGGCCACCCCGGAGACGTACGGAGCGGAGAAGCTGGTGCCGTTGTCGGTGCACTGGCCGTGGCCGGGGACGGTGGAGAGCATGTCGACACCGGGTGCGGCCACCTTGACGAAGTCGCCGTACTGGGAGAACGGGGCCCGCTCGTTGTTCCGGTCGGAGGCGCCCACGGACAGCACCGTCGGGTAGGCGGCCGGGAAGGTCGGCCCCTCGGTGCCGTCGTTGCCCGAGGAGGCGACCACCACGATGCCGGCGGCCTCGGCCCGCTTCAGGGCGTCCCCGAGCTCCTTGTCGTGGTCGAAGCGGTTCTCGTTCTCGGACTTGTTCGGGTCGACCTGGACCCGGACGTCCTGCGAGATGTTGATGACCTGGACCTTCTGCCCGATCGCAGCGTCGATCGCCTTGACCAGGCTCACGACGTCGCCGTTGCCGTCGGCGTCGTTCTGCCGGATCGCCAGGATCTTCGCGTCCTTGGCCAGGCCGACGAAGCCGATCTCGCCGGTCGGGTCCAGCGCGGCCGCGATGATGCCGGCCACCTTGGTGCCGTGGCCCACCAGGTCGGTCGTGCTGGTCCCCTCCGGGAGCTGCTTGTTGTTGGCCGCCATGGTCTCCTTGAGCAGGTCCGGGCCCTCGATGACCTTGTCCTTCAACTGCGGGTTCCGGTTGTCCACCCCGGTGTCGATGACCGCGACCACGACTCCCGCGCCGGTCCGGTTCGGGACCGGTCCGTCGCCGTCGGTCTTGCCCTTCCCCTTGCCACTGGGAGCCGGACTGGGGCTGGAGCTGGAGTTGGGCTGCGGCTTGCCCGTGCCCCACACCTCGTTCAGGAAGACCCGCTGCAGCGCCCACGGCTTGGCCTTGGTGTTCTCGCTGATCGGGAAGTTGCAGTCACCGGAGGCGGTCAGCTGCAGCTGCCCCCGGGTGTCGCCGCCCGCCGGCGCCGGTCCGGCCCAGGCCGGGCCGATCGCCATCGGGCCGACCGTCCCCAGCACCAGCAGCACCGCACCCGCCCGGCGCAACGATCCTGACGCCACCTCTGCTCCACCCCTCACTGCGTTCCACCCGTGTCGGTCGTGCCCCGCCCCGTGCGGCGCACGAAGGGCGGGCGCCCGTGAGGACGCCCGCCCGTGTCAAGCACTTGCCGTGCAAGTTCCCCCGTGCCGACCGTCGGCCGACGGTCAGGCCCAGATCTGCGAGTTCGAGTTCTCGGTCTGCTGGTAGCTCTGCGCGGCGTTGTCCAGCGCGGTGGCGATGCGGGCGAGGACCTGCTGGAGGTCGGCGGCCTTGGCGTCCCACTGGGCCTGGCGGGCCTGGTAGCCCTGCTGGGCAGCGCCCTCCCAGCTGGAGGCGATGCGCTGGACGCCCGCCTTCAGGTCATCCAGCTGGTTCTGGATGCGCGAGGCGGTCTGCCGGACCTCGGAGCTGGCGTTCTGGATGGTCTGGAAATTGACGAGAATGCCGGACATTGATCTCTCCCCTTCGATGGATTCACGGCGCACCCCCGGAGGGGCGCAGTGTGGTGGTGGTTACGAGCTACCGGCGTCAGCCGATGCCACCGACCGCAGCACGCTGCTCCTCTTCAGTCATCGAGTAGGCCTTGGTGGTCGCCTCGATGGCCTGACGGATCTCGTCGAGGATCCGGTTGAGCGCGTTCGCGTCCTCGTTGAACTGCGACTGCATCTGCTGGTACGCGGACGCGGCCGCGCCCTTCCAGCCCGAAGCGATCTCGGAGACCAGGTTGTTGAGACGACCGATCTCGCCCTGGACCTGCTGGTTGACCTCGCCGATGCGGTTCGCGAAGGCGGTCATTTCCTCCGCGGTCGTCGTGAACTGACCTGCCATGATCCACCGTCCCCCATGAGACAGACTACGTCCGGACGTCCCTGTGGCGAACGCCCGCACGGGCACCACTTCGTGTGGTGCTCTGAAGCACTGTAACGGCCAACTGCCCTACACCCAACACCGGATAGCGGGTAGTTACCAGACCATGACACTGGATCGCGCTACTCGCGTTGACGGTCCGTCAGGCGTTCTGCGGCTGAACTGCGGCTGTGGTGTCGAGCACCGGCCCGGCCGGGACCAGCTTGGACCACTCGGCGGGCACCTGGGGCGGCAGGACGTCCTTGTAGTCGAGCCGTGCCTGGGCCTCGTTGGCCTCCGACTTGGCCGCCGGGGCAGCCGGGGCGGCCGGGGCGGAGGAGCCGTCGGCCGTGGGCGCGGCGGTGCTGGCCGGCAGCGAGTAGCGCAGGCCGGCGTCGGTGATCAGGAAGTAGCTGCCGGAGCTCGTCTGGCCGCTGGTGTCGAGCACGCCGCCGTCCACCGCGCGGTACAGCAGGCCGTGTCCGGCCGTCACGTGGGCGCTGAGCGAGTTCGCGCTGACCTTCGCCGGGTACTCGCCGTCCGCCCAGACCGTGCGCTTGATCCGGCCGTCCTGGTCGGCCCCGGCGTAGGTGGAGCAGATCACGGTGCGGGGCTTCTCCCCGATGTTGACGGCCTTCAGCTGGTGGGTGGGCATGTCCGGGTGCTCGGTCATCAGGTGGTTGTCGATCTGGGGCTGGAGCTTGTTGATGTCGCTCGCGTTGATCGGGTCCGCCTTGGCCTCGTTGCTGCCGTACGCGCTCACCACCCGGGGGTCGTACTTCATCAGCTGGTACTGGAACGGAGTGATCTGGTACAGGTGGTCGAGGCCGACCACGTAGAAGGCGTCCTGGAACGACAGCAGCCGGCCGACCTTCTTCTGCTTCGAGTCCGACAGGTCCAGGCGGGAGTTCTGGGGCTTGTCGCCCAGCCCGGGGATGTCCGGGAACTGCACCGGGTTGCCGTCCGCCAGCGTGTTCATCCAGTCATTGGTGACCCGCTGCGCCTCGGGGCTCTGGCCGAACAGGGCCAGCTTCAGGGCGTTGATCTGGTCGTCCGTCTGGTTGTACGTGCCGATCGCGTGCTTCACCCCGTTGGAGTCGACCAGGTAGAACGAGCCGTCCGTCTTGGCGTCCAGGTTCGGTTGCTGGACGTACAGCGCCTGGTTCTCGTCGAGCACCCGGGCCGGGTCCTTGAGGGTCTTCTCGTCCTGGTCGGCGGCGATGAACACCGACTGGCCGACGGTCGACTGGGCGTTCTGCTTGCTCTTCGTGTCGCAGACCGACCACAGCTTCGCCTTGCCCGCGTCGTCCTTCTTGGGCAGCTTGTCCGGCGCGTACGGGATGCCGATGGTGGCGCCGCGGCGCGGGTACTTGTCCAGCACGTCGTCGGCGACGGACAGCACGGTGGCGCCCGCGGCCAGCACCAGCCGGGCCGAGGACATGTTCAGCACCTGGTGCAGGGTGGGCTCCTTGTTGGGCCCGTCGTTCAGGATCACGTAGCGGGTGGTCGAGGACTTCCCCTGCAGGATGTACTTCCCGTTGTCCCAGTTCGGCGGCGCGGCCGGCTTGAGCACGCCCCACATGCCGAAGCCCGCGACGACCACCGCGGCGACCACGAAGCTCGGCAGTACCGCGCGGAGCGGACGCGGCGCGTCCTCGTCGTTGCCGCCGCCGCCCGGCTGCAGGAAGGCCCCCACCATCCGCTTCCGGGCGAAGGTGTAGGCGTTCAGCTCGTCCCGGCGTGATGCCATGCTCGTCCCCGTCTCCCCTGTGTGACCCGCCCCGCGGGTGTCAACGCGCTTGTGCCGTCGGTTGAGTCTGCCACCCGGCGGGCGACCCTCGCGGCCACTCCTCTACGATGCGGCAGCAGACGGTGAGTACGGTAACGGGTAGGCTCCGACGGTCCGCCATCCGGGCCGCCGACCCGGCCCCCGCCCGAGACTTTCCGGGCCCGCAGGGGGATCTGACGGGACATCTGAAGCAGAGAGGGCAATTCGGGGGATGCCAAGCCAGTCCGCTCCAGCACGACGACGCTCCACTTCGCACGGCCGGAGGCCGGAGGCCCAGGGCGGACGCCGGGCCCGCACCGCACCGCCCGCCCCGGCCGCGGTCGGCCCGGTGGGCCTGCGGCTGCTGCCCAGGCCCGGGCTGCTGGGCCGCCGGCTGGAACTCAAGCAGATCGTCCAGCTGGAGGTCGCCGCCGCCCTGGTCGCGGTCGGCTGGTCGATCAACACGATGATGGCCGCGGCCTTCGCGGTGCCCGCGCTGGTCCTGGTCGTGATCGCCCTGCTGCGGCTGCGCGGCCGCACCACCGGCGAGGCGGTGAGCGTCCGCTCGGCGTACAACGCCCGCCGCAAGGAGGCGAAGTACAACGTCCCGCCGCCCGGCACCGACCCGGCGATCGCGCCGGTGATGGAGCTCGACCCGGCGCTCAAGACCTGCACCCACGCGATCGAGACCGACCTCGGCGACGGCCGTCCGCTGCGCCGCGAGACCGGCATGGTCGGCGACGGCACCTTCTTCACCTCGGTGCTGCTGGTGCAGTCCAAGGACCAGCCGCTGCGCCCGGGCCGGGCCACCTCCGCGGTGCCGCTGGACCTGATCTGCTCGATCCTCCAGGTCGACGACATCGGCCTGGAGTCGGTGCAGCTGGTCCAGCACACCCAGCCCGCCCCCGCCCCGCACCTGCCCGAGCACTCGCTGGCCGCCCGCGCCTACCAGCAGACCCCCGGCGGGGTCAGCACCCCGGCGCTGCGGCTGACCTGGGTCGCGCTCAAGCTCGACCCGGAGCGCGCGGCCACCGCAGTGCTGGCCCGCGGCGGCGGCGAGGAGGGCGCCCGCAAGACCCTGCAGCGGGTCACCGACCAGCTGGCCGGCCGGCTGAACAGCGCCGGCTTCACCGCCACCGTGCTGGACGAGCGGGAGCTGATCGCCGCGCTGGCCATCTCGGTGTGCGCCAACCCGGTGGCGGTGGCGGGCCGGCAGGGCTCGGGCGGCGGCGGGGTCGGCGTGCGCCGGGCCCAGGAGTCCTCGAAGTACTGCCGGATCGACGACCGCTGGCACGCCACCTACTGGGTCTCCAAGTGGCCGGTGCTCTCCCGCCCCGGCATGGGCGGCGGCCGGGTGACCGCCCCCGACCTGGTCAACCAGCTGACCGGCACGCCCGCGTTCGCCTCGACCTTCTCGGTCACCGCGTCCCGCGCGATGGGCGGCGCGGTGGCGCTCAGCGGCCACCTGCGGCTGACCGAGCACAACGAGTCCAGGCTCGAGCAGATGGGCCGCCAGGCGGAGTCCCGGGCGCAGCACAGCGGCGCCTCGCTGACCCGCCTCGACCTGGAGCACGCCCCCGGCCTGCTCGCCACGCTGCCCCTGGGAGGGACGTCCTGATGGCCTACCAGACCTACTCCGGCCAGGCCCCGCAGCCGGTCGAGCAGCGCCCGGTGCGGGTGCGCCCCGGTTTCGGGCTGCGCGGCCCGCGCCGGGAGAAGCACGTGCTGCCGGCCGAGGACCTCGCGGCGCTGGCCTTCCCGGTCGGCGACGACGGCGTGGTGATCGGCCTGGACCACCAGCAGCAGCCCGCGGTGATCGGGCTGTTCCGCCCGTCCGCGTTCGAGGTGGTGCTGGTCGGCGGCATGTGGACGGCGCAGCTGATCGCGCTGCGCGCGGCCGCGACCGGCGCCCGGATCGCGGTGGAGACCGGCCGTCCGCAGGCGTGGGCGCCGATGGCGCAGGCGGCGGGCGGCGGGCAGCCGTGCGTGACGGTCCACCAGGTGGGCCGGCTGGGTGCGCAGGGCGCCTCGGTGGCGTCCCCCGTTCTGGTGGTCCGCGACCTGGGTGCGCGGCCCAACCGCAGCCGGCTGTCGGCGACGCCCTGGCAGACCACGCTGACCGTGCTGCCGTACCTGGGCCCGAACGCGGGCCGGGTGCTGAACGCCGCCGACCTGGTCGGCCTGCAGCGGGTCTCGCCGCAGGAGGCCGAGATGCTGGGCCGGCTGCTGTCGCTGGCCCCGGGTGACGTGAGCGCGCTGCCGACGCTGCCGGACAACGTGACGCTGTGGGCGACCCGGATGCGGCGCCAGTACGTGATGACCAACCAGGGCGAGGCCGAGACCCAGGTGCTGGGCGGTCCCCGCCGCATGGACTGACCGCCGACCGGCCGGTCCGCACGCTCCGGAAGGGCCACGGGGGCCCGGGTGCGGGCGGGCCGGCCGGGCCGGTCGGATCCGCCGTGAGGTCGGGCACCGCCTTCAAAGCGGGCCCGCGCACGGCCTAGTCTTGTTGCCCGACGGCAACCGCCGAAGCAGTTTCGGCGAGAACGAGGGAGCCCCAGTGAGCAGCGATCGGGACGGCGTCTACGTCGGCGACAACGCGGCCGAGGACGACGATGACTGGTCCGACGCCCCGGACTACACCGCTCCGTCCTGGTACACCCAGAGCGCCGCGCCGGGTGCTCCGACCTCGGCGCCGCAGCCGCAGCCGGTCCAGCAGCAGCCCGTCCAGCAGCAGCAGGTGCCGCAGGCCCAGCCCCCGGTGGTGCAGCCCCCACCGGTGCAGCAGCAGGCGCCGCCGCCGCAGGTCCAGCAGCCGCCGGTGCAGCAGCAGGCCCCCCAGCCGCCGGGTCCGCCGGTAGCCGCGCAGCCGGAGCAGCCGCAGCCCGTCCAGCCGGCCGAGCAGCAGCCGCCGGTGCAGGCGCAGACCGCCGCGCAGCCGGACCCCGATCCGAACGCGCCGGCCGCGCAGGCCCCGGTGCCGGACGCCGCGCCGCCGGTGGCGCAGCAGGTTCCCGGGCCGCCGCAGGCCCCGCAGCCGCCGGTGCAGCAGCAGGCCCCGCAGCCGCAGCCCGTCCAGCCCCAGCCCGTCCCGCAGCAGGCGCCGCCGCCGCAGCCGTACCCGCAGCAGGGCGGCTACCCGGCGCCGGACGCCCAGCAGCCCCCGCAGCAGCAGTGGCCCCAGCAGCAGTACCCGCCGCAGGTCCAGCAGCCCTACCCGCAGCAGGGCCAGCAGTGGCCCGCCCAGCAGCAGCCGCCGGCCGATCCGCGGGCGGGCGGCTGGCCGCAGCAGCCGCCGCAGCCGTACCAGCAGCACAACCCGGGCGGGGCCCCGCAGGCTCCGGCGCAGTTCCAGCAGGCGGCCGGGCAGGCCGCGGCGCACGGGGCGGCGCTGGGCTACACGGCGGCGGTGGAGCTGTCCTCGGACCGGCTGCTGCGCGGCCAGCCGAAGGTGCAGAAGCAGTCCCGGTTCCAGTTCGGCGGCAAGTCGGCGCAGGCCGGCAAGCAGCAGAAGCTGGAGCTGATCCGGCACCCGGTGATGACCTGCTACCGGATCGCGGTGATCAGCCTCAAGGGCGGCGTCGGCAAGACCACGACCACCACCTCGCTGGGCGCGACGCTGGCCAGCGAGCGGCAGGACAAGGTCATCGCCATCGACGCGAACCCGGACGCGGGCACGCTGGGCCGCCGGATCAAGCGGCAGACCGGGGCGACCATCCGCGACCTGGTGACGGCGATCCCGAACATCCGCAGCTACATGGACATCCGCCAGTACACCTCGCAGGACCCGAACTCGGGCCTGGAGATCGTCGCCAACGACGTGGACCCGGCGGTCTCCACCACCTTCGACGACTCGGACTACCGCCAGGTCATCCAGGTGCTCGGGCAGCACTACCCGATCATCCTGACCGACTCCGGCACCGGTCTGCTGTACTCGGCGATGCGCGGCGTGCTGGACCTGGCGGACCAGTTGATCGTGGTGGCCACGCCCAGCGTGGACGGCGCGTCCAGCGCCTCGACCACGCTGGACTGGCTGTCCGCGCACGGCTACGCGGACCTGGTGCAGCGGTCGATCACGGTGGTCTCCGGGGTCCGCGAGACCAGCAAGATGATCAAGGTCGAGGACATCGTGGCGCACTTCCAGACCCGCTGCCGCGGCGTCGTGGTGGTGCCGTTCGACGAGAGCCTGGCGGCCGGCGCCGAGGTCAACCTGCAGATGATGCGGCCCAAGGTCCGGGACGCCTACTTCGAGCTGGCCACCCTGGTCGGCGAGGACATCGCCCGCTCCCAGCAGCAGGCCGGCTGGCAGGGCCAGCCGCAGCAGCCGTACCCGCAGCAGGGCGGCTACCCGCCCCAGCCGTACCCGCAGCAGGGGGGCTACCCGCCCCAGCAGGGCGGCTACCCGCAGCAGGGCCAGCCCTGGCAGCAGCCCTACCCGCAGCAGGGCGGCTACCCGCCCCAGCCGCAGCCCCCGCAGCACGGCTACGGCTACCCGCCGCCGCACGAGGCGCCGCCCCCGGGGTACGGCTACCCGCCGCCCCACCAGGGCTGATCAACGCCGGAGGCCCCCCGCGGGGGGCCTCCGGCGCGTGCGGGGGACGCTCAGGGGCGCTCGGTGAGCTCCCGGGCCCGCTTGACGTCCTCGGCCATCCGCTCCAGCAGGGCGTCGATGGAGTCGAACTTCTCCATGCCGCGCAGCCAGGCCAGGAAGTCGACGGCGACGTGCTGCCCGTACAGGTCGAGGCCGACCCGGTCGATGGCGTACGCCTCGACGGTGCGGGCGGTGCCGTCGAAGGTCGGGTTGGTGCCGACCGAGATCGCGGCGGGCATGGTCTCGCCGTCGGCGGTCAGCCAGCCCGCGTACACGCCGTCGGCGGGGATCGCCGAGTACGGGACGGTGTCCACGTTGGCGGTGGGGTAGCCGAGTTCGCGGCCGCGCTGGGCGCCGCGGACCACCTCGCCCTCGACCCGGTGCGGGCGGCCGAGGATCTCGGCGACGCCGGCCATGTCGCCGGCCGCGACCAGCCGCCGGCACAGGCTGGACGAGAACGGCTCGCCGTCGCCCGCCGCGCCGCGCACCTGCAGGTCGACCACCTCGACGGTGAAGTCGTCGGCCCGGCCGAGCTCGGCCAGCAGCTCGACGTCGCCCGCCGCGCGGTGCCCGAAGCGGAAGTTGGGGCCCTCGACGACCGCCTTCGCGTGCAGCGCGTCGACCAGCACCGACCGCACGAAGTACTCCGGGGACTCCTGGGAGAACTCGGCGGTGAACGGCAGCACCAGGACGGCGTCCACGCCCAACTGCTCGACCAGTTCGGCCCGGCGCGGCTGCGGGGCCAGCAGCGGCGGGTGGGTGCCGGGCCGGACCACCTCGCTGGGGTGCGGGTCGAAGGTCACCACGACCGACTTCGCCCCCAGTTCGCCGGCCAGCTCCACCACCCGGTTGATGATCAACTGGTGTCCGCGGTGGACCCCGTCGAACGATCCGATGGTGACGACGCTGCGCCCCCAGTCCCCGGGGATCTCCTCCAGGCCGTGCCAGCGCTGCACCTGACCGCTCCTTGTTCCTACGGTGTGCACAACCCGTGCACTCGAAAGACCGAAACCGAACCCCTATAGCGTGCCATGCGACCGGCCCTGCCCAGGTACCGGAAGGCCCTTGGTGTGACCGGTCAGACGGCCGCCGGGACGGTCCACCTGCCGTTCGGCCTCGGCGGCGGCGTACTGCGGGTCCCGCCCGGACGCGGCGAGGGCCCGCAGCCGGGCCAGCCGGGGCCCCTGGGGCGGCGGCGGGGCCTCCTCGGGCCAGGACGCCAGCAGCCGGGCGAAACCCGCCCAGCGGCCCGCACAGCGCACCAGGGCGGCGTCCGCGCCCGGCCACCGCTCGGCGACCCGCGCCAGCAGCTCGCGCACCCGCCGCTCCGGGTGCCCGGCGTGCCGGGCCGCCAGCGCCTCCACCACGGCCGCCAGCACCCCCTCGTCCCGCTCCGCGGCCAGCAGCGCGTCCAGCAGCTCCTCCCGGCCGCCGCCGGGCGCCGCCAGCACCGGCACGAAGAGCGCCCGCACCGGCGGCCCGGCGGCCAGCACCGCGTCCAGCAGCGGACGGCCGTCCCGCCCGGCGTCCAGCGTCGCGTCCAGGTGCCGGGCCACCTCCCCGGCCCGCTCCGGGTTCTCCCGCAGCAGTTCGGCGGCCAGCAGCAGGCCGGCCCGCGCCACCGCCGGGTCGGCCGCCCCGTCCAGCACCCGCAGGCCCTCCCCCGCCCGGGCGCCCGGCACCAGCAGCCGCGCGCGCACCGCCGCCAGCACCTGGTCCGGGTGCTCCGCCAGCAGCCCGGCCAGCACCTCGGCGGTCAGGAACGGGTCGCCCGCCCGGTACCCGGCCAGCGCGGCCGGCAGGTGCTCGGCCCGGCCCGCCGGATCGCGCACCAGCAGCGCCAACGCCGCGCCGTGCAGGGCCGGTTCGTCCTCCCGGGCGAGCAGCGTGCGGGCCGCCAGCCGCAGCAGCTGCGCGCCCGAACCGCCCGCGTGCGGGGCGGTGCGCAGCGCGTGCACGGCCGCCGCGACGTGCCGCTCGGGGCGCGGGTCGTGGCTCCACCGGTCGACCGCCCGGCACAGCGCGGACGGCTCCCGTTCGGCGAGCCGGCCCAGCAGCGCGTCCGCCCGCGGGTGCGCGGTGGCCACCAGCGCCTCGGTCAACTCGTCCAGTGCCAGCGCCCGGTGCTCGTACAGCAGCTCGTCGGCCAGCTCGGCGACGCCCTCGGCGCGCTCGGCGTCCCCGGCGGTGTGCCCGTACCAGGCGCACAGCAGCGGCAGCACGCCGCGCGGATCGGCCGCCAGCAGCTCGGCCGCCGCCGTCCGGGCCACCTCCACCCGGCCCGGGCCCTCGGCCAACCGGGCCAGCAGCGCGGTCCGTTCGGCCACCGGCAGCGGCAGGCCCGTCCAGAACGCGGCGCCGAACCGCTCGTCCCGCCCGGCCCGGTCCACCAGCAGCTCCAGCAACTCCCGGTGCGCGGACGGCTCCGGGCTCCCCGCGATCCCCGCCGCCAGCAGCCGCCCGGCCCACCAGTCCGCCTCGCCGCCCCGCTCCGAGCGCTCCAGCGCCGCCCGCACCCGCCGCAGCCACCCGTCCAGCACCGCCGCCCCGCGCACCTCCCCCGCCCGCCGCAGCGCCCCCACCACCACCCCGACCCGGCCCCGCCCGACCCCCGCCCCGGCCGGCGCCCGGGGGCCGGCGGGCGGCTCTGAGC
>NZ_JOGH01000088.1:0-28963 GCF_000721345.1 Kitasatospora sp. NRRL B-11411
GGTGGGGTGCGGGCGGACGGGGGTGGGGGCGGGGAGGAAGAGGGTGCCGCCGGCGGCGGCGAGGCGGACGGCGTCGACGATCCGTTCGGGGGGCAGGTCGAGCGGGAAGCCGCCGCTGGCGCCCGCCAGCAGGATGCGGCTGGCCTCGGTGGTGGTCTCGGCCCGGCGCAGCAGCAGGACCCGGGCGTCGGGCGCCCCGTCGGGGCGGCGCAGGGCGGCGACGGCGGCCAGGTCGGTGTCGAGGTCGGTGCCGCGTCCGAGCAGGACCAGGTCGGGGCGGGCGCGGTGGACCGAGCGGACGGCGTGCGCCGGGTCGGTGGCGGAGCCGATCACGGCGAGGTCGGCGGCGGTGGCCAGGACGCTGCGCAGTCCGGCGCTGACCACCGGGTTCCGTTCGACCAGGAAGACCCGGGTGGCGGCGGTGCGGTGGGCGGGGCCGGTGGGGCAGAGCGGGTGGCCGCAGGCGCAGGCCGGTTCGGGGGCGGTGCGGGCGGCGTCGGTGAGCAGCTGGTGGCCGGCCAGCAGGTCCAGCGGGTTGTCGATCTCGGTGTGCAGGGCGTCCTGCGGGTGCGCGCGGTGGCGCAGTACCCGGGCGGAGCCGCGGGTCAGCGCGGGCACGGGGCCTCCCGGCGGGAGGGCGTGGCGGGGTGCGGGTGCATGGCGGATCGGTCCCCTCGAAGGCGGCGGAGGCGCGGAGCGGGGGATCGGCGGCGGTACGCGGACGGGCGCCGACCCCGCGGAGGGCGGGCGGGGCGCCGGGGGCCGGGTCAGGGCCGGGGGCGGCGCACCGTGCCGGGGCGACACGTCTCGTCGAAGCACCTGCGGTGCCACGAGCCGCCGATTCCCCAGAGGGTGAAGTCGGTCCGCCGATAAGCCATAGGGAAATCCTATTTCCGCCGTTGAGGGACGGTCAAGGACGGTCCACCGCCCGGACATCGCCCCCACCGCGCCACCCGGCACCCCCGCTCCTATGACCACGGGTAACAGCACGAACGCCTGGCTGGCTGCCCCGCGCACCGTCCGCGAGCCTCGGTCCGGACAAGCCCCGGGCGGCGCCGGCCGCGCCCCCGCCGTCCGAACCGGAGGACCCCGCACCATGCCCGCCGCCACCGCCGACCCGGCCGCCACCGCCGACCCGGCCGCCCCGTGACCCGTTTCCTGCGGCGCCGCCTGCTGCTCGCCGTCCCCACGCTGCTCGGCGTGAGCGTCGTCGTGTTCGCCACCGTCGCGCTCGTCCCCGGCGACCCCGTCACCGCGTTCCTCGGCCCCGGCGCACCCGCCGAGGCCCGGCAGGCCCTCGCCGAACGGATCGGCCTCGACCGGCCGCTGCCCGTCCGCTACCTCGACTGGCTCGGCCACGCCCTCACCGGCGACCTCGGCACCTCCGTCTCCACCCAGCGCCCGGTCGCCGACCTGCTGCTGCCCGCCCTCGGCCAGACCCTGGTGCTGGCCGGTGCCGCCTTCGCGCTCGTGCTGGCCGGCGGCGTCCTGCTCGGCACCCTCGGCGCGCTGCGCCCGCACGGCTGGACCAAGCGCCTCACCGGCGCCGCCGCCACCCTCGCCGTCTCCGCGCCCCAGTACTCGGTCGCCCTGCTGCTCACCGCCGTGTTCGCCGTGCACTGGCACCTGCTGCCCGCGAGCGGCACCCAGGACGCCTTCACCGGCGGCGGCCCCGCCGACCAGCTGCGCCACCTGGTGCTGCCCGCCACCGCCGCCGCCCTCGTCCCGCTCGGCCTCACCGCCCGGGTCCACCGCGCCGCGCTCACCACCGTCCTGGGCTCCGACCTCGCCGACGGCCTGCGCGCCCGCGGCCTCGGCCGCGCCGCCGTCCTGCGGCACTGCGCGCACAACGCCTCGCCCGCGCTGCTCACCATCGGCGGCCTGCAACTCGCCTACCTGCTGGAGGGCGTGGTCTTCGTCGAGACCCTGTTCGCCCGCCCCGGCCTCGGCCGCCTGCTGTACGACGCGCTCACCGCCCGCGACCTGCCCCTCGTGCAGGGCGGCGTGCTGCTCGTCGCCACCGCCTTCGTCGGCGTCAACCTGCTGGTCGACGCCGCCCACGCCGCGATCGACCCCCGAGTGCGGAGCTGACCCGCGATGACGACCACCACCACGACGACCACCGCGGGACGCGTCCCCGGCGCCGCCCGCCGACTTCTCGCCGCCGTCCGGCGCGCCCCCGGCACGGCGCTGGCCGCCGCCGGGGCCCTGCTGCCCGTCCTGCTGGCCCTCGCCGCGCCGCTGCTCGCCCCCGCCGACCCCACCGCCGGACACCTCGCCGACCGGCTGCTCGACCCCGGCGCCCCCGGCCACCCGCTCGGCACCGACAGCCAGGGCCGCGACCTGCTCAGCCGCCTGCTCTGGGCCGCCCGCCCCTCGCTCGTCGCCGGACTGCTCCCGGTCGCCGTCGCCGCCCTGGCCGGCGCGCTGATCGGCATCACCGCCGCGCTGGCCGGCCGCGCCACCGAACAGGCCCTGCTGCGCGGCCTGGACGTGCTGTACGCCTTCCCCGGCGTGCTGCTCGCCATCGCCGTCGCCACCCTGCTCACCCCCGGCCCCGGCGCCACCGTGCTGGCCCTGTCGGTGGTGCTGACCCCGGCCGTCGCCCGGGTCGCGTTCACCGAGACCCGCCGGATCCGGGCCGCCGAGTACCTGGAGGCCGCGACCGTCTCCGGCGCGACCCGCCCCGCCCTGATCCTCCGTCAGGTGCTGCCCGTGGTCGCCCCCGTGGTCCTGGTCTACGCGACCTCGCTGGTCGGCCTCGCCGTGGTCTACGCCGCCGGCCTGTCCTTCCTCGGCCTCGGCGTCGCCCCGCCCGCCCCCGAGTGGGGCGCCATGCTCGACGAACTGCGCCCCGCGCTGTTCACCCACCCCTGGCTCGCCGCCCTCCCCGCCCTGGTGATCCTCGCCGTCTCGGTGGCCTTCAACACCCTCGGCGAGAGCCTGCGGACCCGCCTCGGCACCGGAACGGAGGCCGCCCGGTGAGCGGCAGCAGCCTGCTGACGGTCGAAGGACTGACGGTCGAACACCCCGGCGGCGTCCGGGCCCTCGACGGCGTCGACCTCCGCCTCGCAGCCGGAGCGGCCCTGGTCCTGCTCGGCGAGTCCGGCAGCGGCAAGACCACCCTGGCCCGGGCCGTCCTCGGCCTCACCCCGCGCACCGGCACCGTCCGCGGCTCGATCCGCCTCGACGGCACCGAACTGCTCGGCCGCACCGAACGCGACTGGACCCGGATCCGCGGCCGCCGCATCGGCTACGTCCCGCAGGACCCCTCCGCCACCCTCGACCCGCTGCGCCGGATCGGCGCCCAACTCGCCGAAGTCCTGCGCGTGCACGGCCTCGCCGGCACCCGCCGGGCCGCCCGCGCCGCCGCCCTCCCGCTGCTCGCCGCGGCCGGCCTCCCCGACCCCGAACGCGCCGCCCACGCCCACCCGCACGAACTCTCCGGCGGCCTGCGCCAACGCGCCGCCCTCGCCCTCGCCATGGCCGGCGGCCCCGAACTCCTGATCGCCGACGAACCCACCACTGCCCTCGACACCCTCGTCCGGGCCCGCGTCCTCGACCTCTTCACCGCCCTGCGCACCGAACGCGGCCTCGCCCTCCTCCTCGTCACCCACGACCTCGCCGCCGCCGCCCGCATCGGCGGCACCGTCGCCGTCCTCGCCCACGGCCGCCTCACCGCGACCGGCCCGGCCGAGGAACTGCTGGTGCCGGAGAGCAGCAGCCCCGCCGGGGCACCGGGCAACGGCGGCCCCGGGCCACGGCCGGAGAGCCCCGTCAGGGGCTCGGGGAACGGCGAGTCCGTGCTGCTGCCGGTCGGAGCCCAGCGGAAAGCCCGTGCTGCTTCCGGCCGGGACGGCAACCCCGAGCCGACGCCGCACCCCGCCCCCGAACCGCCGCACCCCGCGCCCCTGGCCGTCCCCCCGAGGGAGTCCTCCCGATGAGCGCCCTGCTGCGGCTCGACGCCGTCTCCAAGAGCTACGCCCACCGCCCCGCCGTCACCGACGTCACCCTCGAGGTGCACGCGGGCGAGAGCGTCGCACTGGTCGGCGAGTCCGGGTCCGGGAAGTCGACGCTGGCCCGGCTCGCGCTCGGACTGGTGCGCCCCGACGCGGGCACGGTCTCCTTCGAGGGCCGCGACCCCGCCCGCCTGCGGGCCAGGGCCGACCGGGACGTCCGGGCCAGGCTGCAGTTCGTGCCGCAGCACCCGCGCGGTTCGCTGAACCCGGCGCTGCGCTCCGGCGAGGCCGTCGGCTTCGCGCTGCGCGCCCACGGCGTCCCGCGACGCGAACGCGCCGACCGCACCGCCGAGTTGTTCCGCCGGGTGGGCCTGGCGCCGGAGCTGGCCCGCCGCTTCCCGCGCGAACTGTCCGGCGGCCAGCTGCAACGCGTCGCGGTGGCACGGGCGCTGGCGACCGGACCGGCCCTGGTGGTGTGCGACGAGCCGACCTCCGCGCTGGACCGCGACACCCAGGAACGCCTCCTCGACCTGCTGGCCGAGCTGCGCGAACGCACCGGCACCGCCTACCTGTTCGTCTCCCACGACCTCGCCGCGGTGGCCCGCTTCGCGCACCGCACGCTGGTGCTGCGCACCGGCCGGGTGGTCGAGCAGGGCCGCACCGAGCACCTGTGGACCGCCCCGGACCACCCCTACACCCGCGCCCTGCTGGACGCCTCCGGCCCGCACGTCACCCTCCGCACCACCAAGACCCTTCGCAACGCCGCGCACAGCGCCGAACCGAACGACAAGAACGAGGACCCGACATGACCGAGCACGCCCCCCGCCGCTCCAGAGCCGCCGCCACGGTGGCCGCCGCCGTCCTGCTGGCGGCCACCGGCTGCGCCTCCACCTCCGCGGGCGGCGACGCCGCGGGCGCCGGCGGCGGGACGCTGGTGATCGGCGCGACCGGCAAGCTCCCGAACCTGGACACCGTGATCGGCGGCGCCGGCTTCGAGGGCAAGCGCCTGCTGAGCTTCCAGATCTACGAGGGCCTGACCCGCTACGAGCTGCTCAAGGACACCGACAAGCCGCCGCAGGTCACCGGCGCGCTCGCCGAGTCCTGGCAGGTCGCCCCGGACAAGGTCACCTGGACGTTCGCGCTGCGCAAGGGCGTCAAGTTCCAGGACGGCACGCCCTTCGACGCCGACGCGGTGCTGTTCAACCTGCACCGCTACCTCGACAAGTCCAGCCCGGAGTACACCGACGCGCTGGGCGCCGCCGCCAAGGAGTACGCGGGCGACATCGCGTCCTACCGCAAGACCGACGACACCCACGTCGAACTCGTCACCACCGGCCCGAACGGCCACTTCCCCGAGGACCTGGCGCACGTGCTGATCGCCAGCCCCACCGCCGTCCGCAAGACCGGCACCGCCGACTTCTCCCAGCACCCCGTCGGCACCGGCCCGTTCGGCTTCGTCTCGCAGACCGAGGGCCAGCAGGTCGAACTGGCCGCCAACAAGGACTACTGGCGCGGCGCCCCCAAGCTCGACCGCCTCGTCGTCAAGGCGCTGCCCGACCCGGCCGCCCGCACCGCCGCGCTGCGCTCCGGCGGCGTCAACTGGATCGAGTACCCGAACCCCGACGACCTGGACGGCCTGAAGGCGGCCGGCGCGCAGATCCTCTCCAACAGCTACGACCACCTCTGGTACTGGATCCTGGACACCACCAAGGGCCCGTGGGCGGACGCCCGGGTCCGGCAGGCCGCCAACTACGCCATCGACCGGCAGGCCATCGCCACCAACCTGCTGCACGGCACCGCCGACCCGGCGTTCCAGGCCGCGCCGCGCGCCACCGCCGCCTACGACCCGGCCGACGACCGGTACGGCCACGACCCGGCGAAGGCCAAGCAGTTGCTCGCCGAGGCCGGCTACCCGAACGGCTTCGCCACCTCGGTGACGGTGCCCACCGGAGGCTCCGGCAACCTGCTGCCGGTGCCGATCACCGAGGCCCTGCAGCGCGACCTGGCGGCCGTCGGCATCAAGGTCGAGATCCGCACCACCGACTGGACCACCCTGATCGGCGCCGAGGCCAAGGGCGAGGTCGCGCTCGGCTCCGACGCGATCGCCCAGTCCACCACGCTGTTCCAGTCCGAGGCGCTGCTGCCGCTGTTCATCGGCTCCAAGAGCCCGTTCTGGACCGGCCACTACGCCAGCCCCAAGGTCGACCAGCTGATCGCCACCGCCGCCGCCGACCCCGACCAGGGGGCCCGGCAGGCCGCCTACCGCACCGCGCTGCGCCAGGTCACCGAGGACGCCCCCTGGCTGTTCGTGGTCAACGACCGCAACCCGCGCGCCCTCGCGCCCACCGTCCACGGACTCGTCCAGCCGCAGTCCTGGTTCCTCGACCTCACCACCGTGTCGGTCGGCAAGTGACCACCCGCACCCGACCGGCAGCGCAGAAAGGCCCCCGATGACCACCGCCCACCCGACCGCCCACCCCACCGCGCCCCCGCCCGCCTGGGGCATCACCCTGCCGCTGCCCGGCCTGACCATCGACCGGCACCGCTTCCTGGTCGAGCGGCTCCCCGACCTCGGCTACGGCGACGTGTGGAGCGCCGAGGGCGGCGGCACCGACGCCTTCACCCCGCTGGCCGCCACCGCCGCCTGGGCCCCGCACCTGCGGATCGCCACCGGCATCGTCCCGGTGCACACCCGCGGGCCCGCCGTGCTCGCCCAGACCGCCGCCACCCTGGCCCAACTCTCCACCGGCGGCGTCCTGCTGGGCATCGGCGCCTCGGTGCCCGCGCACGTCACCGACATCAACGGCATCCCGTTCGACGAGCCGTTCAAGCGCACCCGCGACGTGCTGCGCTTCCTCACCGCCGCGCTGCGCGGCGAGCACGTCGCCGGGGACTTCGACACCTTCTCGATCACCGGCTACCGGCTGCCCCACCCGCCCGCCGACCCGGTCAAGGTGATCCTCGGCGCGCTGCGCCCCGGCATGCTCCGGCTCGGCTTCACCGAGGGGGACGGCGCCATCACCAACCTGCTGCGCGCCCAGGACCTGCCCAAGGTGCTGGACGCGGTCGGCCCGCAGCCGCCCGGCAAGGAACTCGTCGTCAAGGTGTTCGTCTGCCCCACCGAGGACACCGCCTACGCCCACCGGGCCAGCCGCCCCTTCCTGGCCTGGATCCTCAACCGCGAGCCCTACCGCAAGTTCCACCAGTGGCTCGGCAACGGCGAGTTGCTCGCCGAGACGCACAAGCGCTGGGCCGACGGCGACCACGAGGGCGCCCAGCGCGCCCTGCCCGACGAGGTGGTCGACGCGCTGTTCCTGCACGGCTCCCCCGAGGAGTGCCGGGAGCAGATCCTGCGCTACCAGCAGCCCGGCGTCACCGCCATCCAGCTGTACGTCTCGCTGCCGCCCGAGGTGTTCACCAGCCGCACCCGGCTGCTCGACACCCTCGCCCGGCTCGGGCCCGCCGCCCGGTGAGCAGCCCCGCCGACTGTCCCCGGGCGGGCCGCCGCCGCCCGGCGGCCCGCCCACCACCCCACGCCCGCAACGGAGTTGACCCGATGGAGCTCGAACTGCGCGGCGGCGTCCGCGCCGCCCCCGTGGCCGGCCGCACCCCCGCCGAACGCCAGGCCCTGCGCTGGGCCCCCGACCCGCGCGAACGCACCGCCGACCCCGCCCACATCGCCCGCACCGCACGGGAGTTGGAAGAGGACGGACTCGACTCGGCGCTCGTCGTCCAGTCCTCCTCCTGGCCCGACCCGTGGGCCGTCGCCGGCTGGGCGCTGGCCGCCACCACCCGGCTGCGGATCGCCGCCGCCCACCGCATCGGCACCACCGCACCCACCGCCGCCGCCCGCACCCTGGCCACCCTCGACCGGCTCTCCGGCGGCCGGATCAGCGCCCACCTGATCATCGGCTCCAGCGACGCCGACGTCGCCCGCGACGGCGACACCCTCCCCAAGGCCGAACGCTACCGCCGCGCCGACGAGTACCTCTCGCTGCTCACCCGCTACCTCGCCGCCGAGGACGACCTCGACCACCACGGCGAGTACTACACCGTCCGCGCCGCCCGCACCGGCCTGCGCCCCGCCCCCGGCAGCGAACTGCTCTCCTTCGGCGGCTCCTCCCCGGCCGGCGTCGACCTCGCCGCCCGCTACGCCCAGGTCTACGCCGTCCCGCCCCGCCCGCTGCCCGACACCCGGCTGCGGATCGCCCAGGCCCGCGCCGCCGCCGCCCGGCACGGCCGCACCCTGCGGATCTGGCGGCACGTCACCGTCGTCCTCGCCGACACCGACACCGCCGCCCAGCAGCACCTGCGCCGCCTGCGCCGCGACGCCCTGCGCCTGACCTCCGGCCCCGACGCCCCCCGCTACCTGGACGCCGTCGCCCTCGACCGCGACCGCGAACGCGGCACCGCCGACCCCGCCACCGACCCCGCGCAGGTCGCCGCCTACATCCGCCGCTCCCTCGCCGGCGCCCACACCGGCTCCCCGGCCACCGTCGCCGCCCGGATCAACCTGCTGCGCGCCGCCGGCGTCGACATCGTCCAACTCGACCTCCCGGTCGAGACCGACCACGACCGCGAGCTGCGCCGCGCCCTGGTCGCCCACCTCCGCGACCCGGCCCCGCCCCGCCGCGCCTGGTAGGCCCGGCGGGGCCGGCCGGGGCTCACACCGGCGCCGCCGTCCGCGGGGCCTCCCGTGCCATCTCCCGCGCCATCTCCCGCGCCGCCGCGCGGGCCGCGCCCGCGAAGGCGTCCAGGGCGCCGGTGGTGTTCCCGGCACGCCAGACCAGGCCGTAGCCGACCGGCTCCGCGTCGGCGACGGGAACGTACGCGACGCCCGGCCGGGCGAAGTAGGCCGCCGTGTGCGCGGCGGTGAGCAGGGCGCCCCGGCCGCCGGCGACCAGCACCAGGGCCTCCTGCAACTGGGTCACGGCGGGGCCGGGGGCGATGGGCCGGCCGCTCGGGGTGCGGGCGGGGGCGTAGTGCTCCCGCAGGTGGGCGGGCAGCTCGCCCTCGACCGTGAGCAGCGGGACGCCGGCGAGGTCCTCCAGCCAGACGGTGCCGCGGACGGCGAGCGGGTGCGCGGACGGCACCGCGAGGACGCGCCCCTCGGTGAGGAGGGCCGAGCCGCCGCCCAGGTCGTCCTCCCGGACCGGGAGCTCCTGGAGCTGGACGTCGAACCCGCCGTCGCGCAGCCGCCCGTACGGATCGGCCATCGGCACCTCGCAGATCTCCACCGCGAGGCCGGGGTGGCTGCCCCGCAGCGCCTGCGTCGCCCGCATCACGAGCTCGCCGGTGAGCGGGTTGGCGAAGCCGACGTGCAGGACGGTGTCGATGCCGCGCGCGGTGGCGACGGCGCGCGCCAGGGCGGCGTCCATCGCCCGGTGGTGCGGTTCGAGGTCGGCGCGCAGCCGGCGGCCGATCGCCGACAGGGCGACGCGGCGGCTGGTGCGGACGAACAGCGGTGCCCCGACCCGCCGTTCGAGGCGCTGGACCAGCTGGCTGACCCGGGCGCGGGAGAGCCCCATCCGCTCGGCGGTGCGGCCGAAGTGCAGCTCCTCGGCGAGCAGGAGGAAGCACTCGACCTCGTCGCGTTCCATCGGTCCTCCCGGATGAGCCGGATCGGTAAGCCCCGCTGAACGAACGTCCAGATCTTCGCCGTTGTTCCGTCCGCGCCCCCTGGCCGAAGGTGGACGAGCGGCCGCCCGACGGGCGGCACTCCTCCATCCCCCCTCCCACCGCCAGGAGTTGACCTGCCATGCGTACGACCGAGGCGCCACCCGCCGCCCTCAGCACCCGGGAACGGGCCATGCTGCTCGTCCTGTGCGGCGCGATCTTCCTGGAGGGCATCGACGTCGCCATGCTGAACGTGGCGCTGCCCGCCATCCGCGCGGACCTCGGCCTGTCCACCGGCACCCTGCAGTGGGTGATGAGCGCCTACGTCCTCGGCTACGGCGGCTTCATGCTGATCGGCGGCCGGGCGGCGGACCTCTTCGGGCGGCGCCGGATGTTCGTGGGCTGGCTCGCGGTGTTCCTGGTCTTCTCCGGACTCGGCGGACTGGCCTCCGAGGGCTGGCAGCTGATCGCCGCCCGCTTCGTGACCGGTGCCGCGGCGGCCTTCATGACCCCGGCCGGGCTCTCCGTCATCACCACCGGCTTCGCGGAGGGCCCGCGCCGCAACCGGGCCCTGCTCCTCTACTCCGGCACGGCCGCCGGCGGCTTCTCGGTCGGCCTGGTGGCGGGCGGGCTGCTCGCCTCGGCCGACTGGCGGTGGGTGTTCTTCGCGCCGGTGGTCCTCTCCGCGCTGATCCTGGCCGGCGCACTGGCCTCCGTACCGAAGTCGCCGCGCCCCGACCGGACCGGGCAGCGCCTCGACCTGGCCGGCGGCCTGACCGTCACCGCGGCCGTCCTGCTCCTGGTCCTGGGCGTCGAACGGGCGGCCCACGCCCCGGCGCTGGCGACCACCCTCACCCTGGGCGCGGGCCTGGCCGCCCTCGCCGCCTTCGTCGCCGTCGAACGCCGCGCGGCCGCGCCCCTGGTCCGGCTCGGCGTCCTCCGCAGCGCCGCCCTGGTCCGGGCCAACCTCACCGCCCTGCTCTTCGCCGCCGGATTCTTCGGCTTCCAGTTCCTGGTCGTCCTCTACCTCCAGGAACTGCGCGGCTGGTCCACCCTGCAGACCAGCTTCGCGATGATCGTCATCGGCGTCGACGCGGTCCTCTCGCCGACCGTCGTCCCCAAGCTGGTCGACCGCTTCGGCAACGCCCGCCTGATCTTCGGCGGCCTGGTCCTCGCCGCCCTCTCGTACGCGCTCTTCCTGCCGGTCGGCGCCGACTGGACCTACCTCGCGATGCTCCCGAGCCTGCTGCTGCTCGGTGTCGCCTTCGCCCTGACGTACGGTCCGCTGACCATCGCGGCGACGGAGGGGGTCGCGGAGGAGGAACAGGGGCTGGCCGGCGGGCTCCTCTACACCGCGTTCCAGTTCGGCGCGGCACTCGGCCTCTCGGCGGCCGCCGCGGTCGACGTCGCCGCCACCGCGTCGGATGCGGCCGCCGCACGCCTCGACGGGTACCAGGCCGCCCTGTGGGTGCCGTTCGCCGCGGCCCTGGGCGCGGCGCTGGTCAGCGCCTTCGGAACGCGGTCGCCCAAGGACCGCCCGGCCCCGGAGCCCGAACCCGCCACCGTCGGATAACCCACGACCGGCCCCGGCCCCGGCCCGGAAACGAACGCCCACCGCTCCCCGGAGGCCCGGACCCCCGGGGAGCGGTGGGCGTTCCCTTCGGGGGCCGCCGGGCTCAGACCTCCGCCGGGCTCAGACCTCCCCGAAGACCCCGCGCGCGACGGCCGCCGTGAACTCCCGCCACACGGCAGGGGCGAGGCCGAGTGCCGGGCCCGCGGGGTTCTTGCTGTCGCGGACGAAGACCAGGCCGTGGGCGGCCTCGAAGTCACGCGTCACCTCGACGCACTCTCCGCCGCCCCCGCTGTAGCTGGACTTGTGCCATGCGGCGGCGCGCAGCGCCGCGGTGCTGGGACTGGTCACCATGCTGGAATCCCTCCCGGATCTTGCGGATCATGGCCGCCGAGTCCGCCTGGGACAGGGCCTCCACCTGGAGGAGATCGTAATCCGTCGTCCACGTGGCCACGGTGTCGGGATCCCTTGTCAGATAACCCCGTTGGGGCGTCTCGGTATACCCCAGCAACTCGTGGTCCGGCATGGAGAGCAACCCCAGGAAGTGGGTGAAGGGCCGGAGCGTTCCCCGATCGAACGGCATCACCTGGAGCACCACCTTCGGATGGTCCACCAGGGCCAGCAGGTGGTCGAGTTGCCGAACCATCACCTGCGGGCCGCCGATCACGGTGTGCAGACAGCTCTCGTCCAGGACGAGGTGCAGCCGGGGCCCGTCCGGCTGCTCGAACGAAGCCTGCCGGACCAGTACGACCCGCACCCGCTCCTCGGCCTGCTCCGCGGTGATGCTGCCGCGCGCCACGTAGCCCGCCTCCACCGCCGAGGCGTACTCCTCGGTCTGCGCCAACCCCGGCACCATGCCGGCCTTGAACAGGCGGACCAACCGGGCCTTCGCCTCCAGCACGATGTACTCCGGGAAGCCCTCCACCAGCGTGGTGTGCCCCAGCAGGAACCAGGTGCTCTCCAACGTCCCCATGCCGCCGAGCGCCTGGTCCGCGGCCCGGGCGAACCCGGCGGGCGGCACCCGCTTCCCGTTCTCGATCAACGAGATGTAGGCGCCGGTGTACCTGACCAGGGCCCCCAGCTCGTCCTGGCTGAGGCGCGCCCGCTTGCGCAGCTCGCGCAACTGCCAGCCGAAGGCCGCAAGCGGACTTGACGAAGGATCAAGTGTGTTGATTCGCAAGCTGGTTCACCCACTCCAACAAGCCGAGGCACTGGTCTGAACTGCCGCAGATCGTAACTGCCCACCTGGAACCCCACACCTCGTTGCGAAAAAATCCGACAACCCGTCAATCCCGGCACGCCCCAGGAGCCGGGGGCGTGCGCCCTCCCCGGCCGGGGCGGTTTCCAGTTCCGGAAAGCGAGGGGCCTTGACCCTGTGACCGCCGGGTCGGAAACATCGAGTGCGGCATCCGTCAACGAGGGGGGACGACTGTGAGGTTGGAAGTACTGCTGAGCTCGTGCGACGAGGGCGACTGTCCTACGCTCTACCGCACGGACCGGGGAACGCTGGCCGTGCAGGGGGAGCGGATCACCGACCACGGCCGCGAAATCCCCGGGCACGAAACCATGGTGGAGATTCCCGTGGAGCTGATCCGGAAGGCGGTCCGTGATCGGCTCGTCTAAGACCCTCGGTGACATGTTCGCCGGGTTCAGGAGCGAAGCGTTCCGGCTGGAAGCCCTGGACGACTACAGCAGGTCCGGTGGCGTGGAGGCTTACCGGGCGTTCCTGGCGGGCGAGGAGCAGCCCGAGGAGTACCGGAACTCCTCCTGGGTGACCACGGTCGGAGAGGCCGTACGTTCCGGTAGGAGGATGTACCGGGTGCATGTGCTGTCGCGGCCGCTGACCGACTACCTGCGTTTCGAGCTGTCCTGGGGATACCGCCGCAACATGGCGGCCGGGGAAGAGTTCTTCATCCTCGACACCACTGAACGGGAGAACCCGCTTCGGGGCGTGCCCGACTTCTGGCTCTTCGACGGCGAGGAGGTCGCGGTCATGAACTACGACGGCGCCGGCGGATACCTGGGAGCCGACTTCTACGGGGGAGACCGCGCCCCGGAGTTCGAGGCGTACCGGGACGCGGCACTCGCGCAGGCCGTGCCGTTCGCCGATTGGTGGGCCGAGTTCGGCGAATGAACAGGTCGGAGTTGGGACCGGCGCTGCGGGTGCTGCGGGAGGCTTCCGGCAAGGAGGCCAAGACGGTGGCTCGCGGCGCCGTCATGTCGGCGAGCAAACTGAGCAAGATCGAGAACGGGCGGACGGTAGTGTCCGTCGCCGACGTGGACCGGATCCTCACCGCGATCGGAGTGTCGGAGGAGGTGAAGGCCGAGTACCTGGCCGCCGCCCGTGCGGAAGCGACCGAGGCGACGGCCTGGCGGCTGTACCGGCGGTTGGGGTACCACCGCAAGCAGCGGCAGATCAAGGCGATGGACAGCACCACGACGCTGCTGCGGGTTTTCCAGACGTCCCTGGTCCCCGGACTCCTGCAGACCCCGGAGTTCGCGCGGGCGGTGTTCGCCAGGAGGGACCTCGGGGAGGAACAGCTGTCCCGTGCCGTCCGTGGCCGCCTCGACCGGCAGGTGGTCCTCTACGATCCGGCCAGGACGCTGCAGTTCGTGATCCTGGAATCCGTTCTCCGGTGGGGCCTGGTACCGGCTGCGGTGATGGCCGAACAGTTGGACAGGATCGTCTCCGTTTCCAGGTTGCCCGGCGTCGATGTGCGAGTGGTGCCGCTCGCCGGTTTCCGTGAGGACGTGCCAGGCCATTCGTTCGTCGTCCGGGACGACAGGTTGGTGACGGTGGAAACCGTCCACGCGGAACTGGTGGTGACCGATCCCCGGGACGTGGAGCTCTACGTGCGGAAGTTCGAGGGGTTCTCGTCGGCTGCTTCGGCGGGGGAGGACATGCGCAGCATGGTCGAGGGCATCCGGGACGAGTTCTTGCGGGAACGGGAAACCGGCTAGAACGCCCTCCCGGCCGTCCCTACCGTGAAATCCGGTGGCCGTCCGGCTGCCGGTTCCGCCGATGCAGGGAGGTCGTTCGCATGCTCGACGCCGATGGCGGGCACGGGGGTAACCCCGCGCCGATCCAACCGCCGCCGCCTCCGGCCCCGCCGTCGCCGGACGGCAGTGCGCCGCCCGGCAACGGGGGGCACCGGAAGTGACCGATGGCCTCCGGGAGACGGAGGGGGTGGGCCGCTCCGGCTTCGGACCGGGGCGGTTCCTGCTCTCGACCGGGCACCTGTCCCCGGACTGGGTCGACACGTTCGACGCCGTGCCGCGTGCGCTGTTCACTCCGCCGCGGGTCTGGTCGCACGACATGGCGAGCGGCCGCAGCGTGCTGGTGGACCGGGACGCGGACCCGGCGGCCTGGCGGGCCGCGACGGAGGCCGACGTCCCGTTGGTGACGCAGTGGGACGACGGTGCGCACGGCGGGCCCGAACCGGGCGTGGTGCCGACCAGCAGTCTCAGCATGCCGAGCGTCGTCGCGTCGATGCTCCGCGACCTCGACGTGCGGCCGGGACTGCGGGTGCTCGACGTGGGGACGGGCTGCGGCTGGAACACGGGGCTGCTGGCGCACCGTCTCGGTTCGCGGCAGGTCGTCAGCGTCGAGTGCGACCGGGGTGTGTCGGCGCTGGCGGCCGCCCACCTGCAACGGGCCGCTCTGGCGCCGCAACTGCTGGTCGGCGACGGGAAGTTCGGCGGTCCTGACGGCGCCCCGTACGACCGGGTCGTCGTGACGTACGGCGTCCGGGAGATCGCGCAGGCGTGGATCGCGCAGTCCCGGCCGGGCGGCGTCGTCCTCGTGCCCTGGGGCACGGACTTCAGCCCGCTGGACGCCGTGGTCAAGCTCGCGGTGGGGCCGGACGGCACGGCCTGCGGGCGCTTCACCGGGCTGGTGGAGTTCATGAAGGCGCGGGACCAGCGCCTCGCGTTCCCCGAACACGCCGTGTACGTGCCGGAGTTCCCCGGCAGCGCCGACGTCCGGCACCGCACGGCGCTCACCGCCGACGACCTCGGCGACCGCTGGGCCGTGCAGCGGTTCGTCGTCGGGCTGGCGGTACCGGACGTGACGCACCTGGTGCACCGGCAGGAGGACGGCACCGCGGTGGTGTGGTGCTACGGTCTGGCCGACCGGTCGTGGGCGGCGGCGGTGCGGCGGGCCGGGGAGCCGGAGGCCGTCGTGTACCAGGCCGGGCCCCGTCGGCTCTGGCAGCTCGTGGAGCGGGCCCTCGCCTGGTGGCACGGCCGGGGCCGGCCGGGCCCGGGCCGGTTCGGGCTCACCGTCAGGGCGGAGGGCGCCGTGCCGTGGCTGGACGCTCCGGCGCGGGCCGTCCCGCAGTACCGCTGAGAGGTCTGTCCGTTCAGGCCAGGCCGCGGAGCTTGTCGGGGTTGGAGACCGCGTGGATGCCGGAGACCAGGTCGCCGTCCGGGGCGAGGTCCAGGACGAGGACGGCGAAGGGGCGGTCGAAGGCGGAGAGGACGGCGGCGGGGGCGCCGTTGACGTCGCGCCAGGTGAGGTGGAGGGCGGGGGCGGGCCTGGCGGAGAGGGCGGTCAGGAGGCGGGCGACCTTGGCGCGGCCGGTGAGCGGGCGCCGGCCGCCGGGGGCCTTGCCGCCGCCGTCGCCGATCAGGGTGACGTCGGGGGCGAGGAGTTCGAGGAGGGCGGCCAGGTCGCCGCCGAGGGCGGCGGCCAGGAAGCGCTCGGTGACCCGGCGGCGCACGTCCGGGGCGGCCTCGTAGCGGGGGCGGCGGGCCCGGACGTGCTCGCGGGCCCGTTTCACCAACTGCCGTACCGCGGCCGGGTTGCGGCCCAGGATCACGGCGATCTCCGCCCCGCTGTACCCGAACACCTCGTGCAGGACGAACGCCGAGCGCTCCAGCGGCGAGAGCGTCTCCAGCACCACCAGCAGCGCCATCGACACCGACTCGGCCCGCTCGGCGGCGAGCGCCACGTCCTGCGCCGCGCCGTCCGTCCCGCCGCCCGCCGCGGCCGCCGGGCCGAACAGCGGCTCGGGCAGCCACGGGCCGACGTACGTCTCGCGGCGCCGGCTGACCGCGGCCTGCTGGGCCAGCGCCCGGTTCACCGCGATCCGCACCAGGTACGCCTTCGGGTGCTCGACCGCCCCGGCCGTGGGGGAGGCGGTCCGGGCCGCCCAGGCCAGCCAGGTGTCCTGGAGGACGTCCTCGGTGTCGGCGACGCTGCCGAGCAGGTTGTAGACCAGGGCG
The DNA here is from genome assembly GCF_000721345.1 of Kitasatospora sp. NRRL B-11411. Lineage (NCBI taxonomy): Bacteria > Bacillati > Actinomycetota > Actinomycetes > Kitasatosporales > Streptomycetaceae > Kitasatospora > Kitasatospora sp. NRRL B-11411. The sequence continues at coordinate 16,372 of NZ_JOGH01000088.1, forward strand.
AAGAGCAGCTCCCGGTGCTCCGCGTACTCCCGCGTCGCCCGCTCCGAGACGGCGGCAGGGGCAGAAGTAGGAGCAGGGGCAGAGGTAGGGGCAGGTGACGCCGCCTCGTCCGCCGGCCGTGCCGGATGCCCGCTCATCGTGGCTCTCCTGCCGCCGTGGTCGCCGCGGTCGCCGTGCCGCTCGTGGCCGGGATCATACCGGTGTACCGCCCCCGAACGAATGTCCGCGCACCTCAAGTACGCTGTGCGCGGCCGGAAGTGACGCTGCCGCGACGAGCCGGGGAACACCCGGCTGCGTCCGGGCGCCCGCCGAGGGGGACGGCCGACGGGGACGGACACGAAGGACAGGCACACGTGGACAGCGACAACCGCGCCGGCGTCGGACTCGCGGACCGGGCGGAGGCGGACACCCGGGGGCCGGACGGGCCGGCGGCCTGGCAGTACCTGCTGGACGAGGGCCTCGACCCGGCCGGGCGGATCCCGGTGCACGCCGTCCGCGGCAGCACCCCGCCCGCCGACGCGGCCGGCCGGCCCGGTGCCTACCGTCCCAACCCGCGCCACGGCCGCCCGCTGCCCGAACCGGTCCCCGCCGACGTCCCCGCCGACGCGCCCGCCCCCGGCCTGCCTCCGCTCGGGGCCGGGCGGCGGCCCGCCGGGCGGGCGCTGCTGTCCTGGCTGGAGGACGGCCGCGCGCCCCGGCTGTGCCGGATCGCCGGGTCCTCCGGCAGCGGCCGCACCCACCTGCTGACCTGGCTGGCCGCCGCCTGCCCGCCCGACCACCCGCGGCCCGGCCGCCGAGTCCACGCACTGCTGGACGCCGAGGGGCTGACGGTCCGTTCGGCCACCGCCCGGCTGGCCGACCTGCTCGGCCTGACCGCGGGCGAGCCCGCCGACCTGTTGGAGGCGCTGCAGGACGGCACCCCCCGCACCGTCGTGGTCACCGACCTCGACCGGGCCGGCGGCCCCCGGCTGCCCGGCACCCCCGAGCGCCTGGCCCGCGAACTGCTCGTCCCGCTGCTGTCGGTGCCCTGGCTGCTGCTGGTCGTCGAGGCCGCCCACGGTCCCGCCGCCGACCTGCTCGCCGACGCCGCCCCCACCGGCGCCGTCCTCGACCTCGACCAGCCGCAGTGGACCGACCCCGCCCAGTACGCCGCCTGGTGCGCGGGCCTGGCCGGCCACCCCGTCGACCCGGCCGCCACCCACCCCAGCCCCGGCCTGGCCCAGCTCGCCGCCCGCACCCCCGGCGCCGCCCCCGACCCGGCCCTGCCGCCCGCCGACCGGGTCGCCGCGCTTGCCGCCGCCTGGTGGCAGGCCGTCCCCGACGCCGAACGCGCCGCCCTCACCGCGCTGGCCGGGGCCGACGGCCCGCTCAGCGCCGAACTGTGGGCCACCCTCCCCGGCGCCGACCCGGCCGGGGTCGCCGCCGCCGCCGACCTGCTGCCCCCGCCCCCGATGGCCGACCGCTGGCGGCTGCGCCCCACCCCGCTCGCCGACCTGGTGGCCGCCGACAGCCCGCCGGTCGACCACGCCGCGATGATGTGGGAGGTGGCCGGCGGCATCCCGGTGCGCGCCGACGGCGGCCCCGACCTCGCCGCCAGCGACCCCGAACGCCTCGCCCTGCTGGTCCGGCACGCCTCCGCGGGCGACCCGGGCAGCCCGATGCTCGATGAGATCGACCTGCTGCTGCACGCCGAACCCGCCACCGTCACCGCCGCGTTCCAGCGCGCCGAGGACGCCGGACTGCCCCCCACCCCGCTTGCCGCGGCCTGGCGCCGGGCCGCCCCCGACCGGGCCGCCACCGCCCGCCCCGCCGACCGGGCCGCCGTCCTGCACGCCCACCTCACCGGCCGCCACGACGCCGCCGCCGCGCACTGCGCCGACCTCGCCCGGCAGGCCGACACCCGCTGGCACGCCGTCTGGCAGCACCTCCCCGCCACCGGCCCGTGCGCCGCCGCCCTCGGCCTCGGCCCGCACGCCGGACACCTGCTGCTCACCGACGGCGCCGGACTGCACCTGGCCGACCCCGCCACCGGCCAACTCCTCGGCCCCGTCGAGCCCTTGACCGCAGGAGGGGCAGGGGCGGACGTCGAGCCGCACCCGCGGGCGCTGACCGCGACCCCGTTCGGCGGCGCCCTGCTGCTCAACGCCTCCGGCGAACTGCGCCCGCTCGCCGTCCGCGGCGCGCCCGCCCTCCCGGACGGCTCCCCGGCGCTCCCCGGCGCGTGCACGGCCGTCGCCGGGCACGAGGGCGTGCTGGTGTTCGGCGGCCCGGACGGCCTCACCCACTGCGTGGAGACCGCCACCGGCACCGCCCACCGCCCCGACGTCCCGCTGCACGAGGGCCCGGTCACCGCGCTGGGCGCGGCCGCGGCCGACGGCGGCACCCTGGTCGCCAGCGGCGGCGAGGACGGCCGGGTGTGGACCTGGATGCCGGGCCGCCCGCCGCTGCCCGCCCCCGTCGACCGGCGCCCCTGGCCGGTCACCGCGGTCGCCCTCGCCGCCACCCCGGCCGGGCTGTTGCTGGCCGCCGCCTGGTCGGACGGCCTGCTGCGGCTGCGCCGCTGGGGCGAGCGGCACCGCGGCGCGGACCTCCGGCTCGGTGCGGCCGTCCGGACCCTCGCGGTCACCCCCGAGGGGCTGGTGGTCGCCGCGCTGCCCGGTTCGGTGCTCGGGCTCGCCCTGGTCGGCTGAGGTCCGCCGTCCGGGTCGGCCGTGGTCCGCCGTCCGGGTCGGTCCCCGGCGGTGGACGGGTGCGTGCGCGGGGGTGGACGGGTGCGTGCGCGGGGGTGTGTTGCGGGTGGTCGGCGGAAGGCGTTGAAAACCGTCGGAAATGACGTGATCTTCAACGGAAGACCGCACAATTCGCCGTTTCCGGCTGGTTCCTGATCGAGTTTGATCACCGGAAGGGCATTCAGCGTCAACGATGCCGCTGCTCCTTCCCCCCAACGATGAAATTCCTTGCTGGACCCTCCTGTGAACCGCGCCTGTGAACCGGGCACCAAAGCCGACCGGAAACGAGGAATCGATGGCTGAACACCGAGACGGGGTCGACCACGTGGAGAGGGAGTGCGCCGCCCTCGCCGGGCTGCCCGCCGCCCAACGGCTGGCCGAACTGGAGAAACTCTGCCGCCGCACCGAGCGGGCCCTCGGCCGGGCCGTCCTGGACACCGCCGCCGAGGTCTACGAACAGGGCCACGACACCGCCCTGCACCGCTCCCCGTACGCCTACGGATACCTGCGCCGCAGCCTGGGCTTCCGCTCCGAGCACCGAACGGACGGCTGACCGTTGTACACCTACATGTGCCGCACCCGCTGGGGCGACATGGACGCCTTCGGGCACGTCAACAACCTCAAGGTGCTCCAGTACGTCCAGGAGGCCGTCTACTGCCTGCTGTACGACGACACCGAGGGGCAGGACCTGTTCGAGGACGGGTTCATGATCGCCCGGCACGAGATCGACTACCGCTCCCCGCTCTACCACTGCCCCACCCCGCTGCCCGTGCAGATCTGGGTGGAGCGGCTCGGCCGGTCCTCGATCAGCACCACCTGCGAGGCCCGGCGGCGCGGACAGATGGTCTTCCAGGCCCGGACGGTCACCGTGCCGACCGACGCCGCGACCCGGCGCAGCCGCCCGCTGCGCGAGGCCGAACGCCAGCACCTCAACCGCTACCGGGTCCGCCCCACCGGCCCCGTCGCACCCGTCGGCCGCGTCCCCGTGCGCTCCACCGGCCGGATCCGGGTGCCCGTCCTCGGCGAGCGCGAACGCGAACGCGAGCACGAACGCGCCTGCTGAGCACGCCTGCTGAGCACGTCTGCTGTGCACGTCTGCTGAGCACGTCCGTTGAACGTGCTTGCTGGGCGCGCGAGCACGAACGCGCCTGCCGGGCACGTCTGCCGGACGTGTCACGGGAACCCCTCCCCGCCCCGGGAGGGCCCCCGCCGGCCCCGGCCCGGGTACCCCGCCCGGCCCGGGGCCGGGGCCGGCGACGGCCCGTCACCGCCGGCTGCCGCCACCGGGACGGCTGCCGCCACCGGGACGGCTGCCGCCACCGGGACGGCTGCCGCCACCGGGACGGCCGCCGCCACCGGGACGGCCGCCGCCACCGGGACGGCGGGCACGGCCGCGGTGCGGGCTGCGGCCGGGGCCTCCGGGGACGGCGGCGACGGCGGCGGGGGAGCGGGCGACACCAGCGGGTAGTACGAGGGATCGTTCATGCCCCCATTGATCACCCGGCGCCCCGCCCGCCAAGCACCCGGCCCGGACGCCTCACCCCGCGGCCGGGCCGGACCTCCGGCTGCCCGGACCGGGGCGCGCTACCCGCCCAGCCGGGCGAACCGGCCCTCCAAGCGCGTCAGTTGCAGCGTCGTGGCCGGGGAGCGCAGCGCGTCCTGCCGCTCCCGGAAGTTCGCGTACGCCCGCCGGGCCTGGTGGATGTTCCCCGCGTCCAGTTCCAGGTGGGCGAGTTGCAGCAGCGACACCCCGATCGTCCGGTGCTCGCCGGCCGGCCGGGCCCGCAGCGAGGCCCGCAGGTACGACAGCGACAGGTCGGTGGCCCGCAGCGAGCGGTGCACCTGCGCGGCCTGGTACAGCAGGGCCGGCTCCGGGTAGCGGTGCGGGCCGCCCTCCGCGGCCGCCCGCCCGGCCCACTGCTGCGCGCCCTCCAGGTGCTTGAGCGCCTCGGCGGCCTGGCGCAGCCGGGCCGCCGCCACCGCCTGCTGGGCCAGCACGAAGGCCCGCACGCCCGGGGCCGCGTCCGCCGGCAGGTGCTCGGCTGCCGCGTCCGCCAGCCGGGCCGCGTACGCCTGGTGCCCGAGCGCCCCGGCCTGGGTGCTCTGGTCGCGCAGCGCCATCGCCTGGGCCTGCCCGTCCTGCGCCTCGGCAGCCAGCTGGTACGCCAGCCAGTAGTGCCGCTGGGCCTCCCCGTGCCGGTTGTCGTCGGTGTACGTCCGCCCGACCAGGCGGACCAACTGGGAGGCGGCGACCAGCAGTTCGCGGTGCCGACGGTCTCCCGACGGGGACTTCGCCCAGGGCAGCACGTGGTCGCGCAGGTAGCCCAGCAGCAGGCTCCGGGCGATCGCCCCGCCGTACCCGTCGTAGTGCCGGGCGCCGAACGCCGTCATCTCCCGCACCGCCTCCACCTGCCGCGCCCCCACCCGCTCCGGGCCGGGGCGGCGGCCGGCCGGGACCAGCGGCGGGCCGGGCGCCGGGCCCGCGGCCGGTTTCACCGGGGGGCGGGGGGAGGGCAGCATCCGGATCTGGAACAGCGGGGGCTGGAACGCCTCGTCCGGCGGTTCGCTGGAACTCGGCCAGGAATGCAGCCGGCGCAGCCCCGTCAAGGCGTCGGTCGGCTCGTGGTCCGGTTCCTCGGCGGGGGCCCGCTCGGCCGGCTGGAGGCCGAGTTCGCCGCGGGAGACCGGGCGGCCCAGCCGCCGGGCGAACGCCTCCTCCAGCAACTGGGGCCCGGGCGGCCGGGGTTGGGTGCCCGACAGCCAGTGCGCCACCGTCGTCCGGTCGTAGCCCACGCTGAAGCCGCTCTCCCGGGCCACCTTCTGCAACGCGGCCGCCAGCGCGGGGCCGTTCCACCCGGCCTCCGCCATGCAGCCGCGCAGTGCGACGTTCGGACCGCGGGCGTGTGGCATCGGCAACTCCTCGTGCGGACCACCTAAGGGGTTGGCCCCAGAATAACGGGCGGCGTCGATTGTCCCTGCCGATTTCCGGCGAACGCCGACTTTTCGGCGGACGGGGGCGGAAATCGGTCCTGCGGCGGCCGGTTCCGTTCGGTGGCGAAGGAGTGATTCCCGGTGCGGCCGCCCGGCGGCCGCACCTCGTGGAATGTGATGACCCGACAGAAATACGATCGGTCTGATCGGCCCGGTGTTATTCGAATTTCTCCGGGTCCCCGGCCTCCGCCAGGATCCGGCGCAGCATCCCCCCGGTGTCCAGGTACCGGTGCTCGGTCCCGACCGGCACCAGCCGGTGGCTCAGCTCCAGGAACTCCCGGACCGGCCCCGCCGGGGTGTGCAGCACCGCGGTCTGCCCGGGCGTGCTCAGCGCGATCGCCAGCAGGTCCTCGTCCGCCGTCGACCGCCGGATCGTCACGTCCCCGACCCCGGCCCACCCCTCCAGCCCGACCACCAGCAACTCGCGGGCGAACAGCCAGGTGATCGGCTCCTCCAGGTCCACGTGGCAGTCCAGGTGCACGGCGTACGGATCGGCCCGGTAGTACCGCAGCCGGGCCGGCACCGAGACCCGCAGCCCCGGACACGGCGACACCGTCACGTCCAGCAGCAGCACGCAGTCCGGCTCGCCCTTGCGCCGCAACCACGTGTGCGGGGTGTTCTGGTGGGTCACCGGGCCTCCCTCGGACGGACGACGGACGGGGTGTTGAGCGGGATGTCGGACGGGGTGTTGAGCGGGATGTCGGACGGGGTGCTGGGCGGGGTGTCGGACGGGACGGCGGACAGGGACAGAGCGGCGGGCGTGTCGGGCACGGGTGTGTCGGGTGCCGGTGTGTCCGGTACAAGGGCGCCCGGTGCGGTGGCACTCGGTGCGGTGGCGGCGTTCCCGGTGGCCTCGTCCGCTGGCATCGGATCAGGGGCCGGGCCGGGAGCCGGATCGGGCGTCGGATCAGGGGCCGGATCGGGGGCCGGATCGGGTGGCGGGTGCGGGGAGAACCGTTCCCGCTCCCGTTCGGGCTCGCGCTCGGGTGCCGGGTGGGCGGAGAACCGGGGCGGGGTGACCAGCCGGGACCACTCGTGGTCCCGGCGGCCGGGCACGGTGCGGCCGGACTGGTGCCAGATGGTCACCAGCCGTGCGTAGATGGGAGCCTGCTGAATCGTTTCGTCTCGGACGCCCATAGGGGCCCATGGGTCGGCACTCACGTTCGGGGATAACGACCGAACCCGGGGGCGGTCACGGCACTCGTCGCCGCTCGCACCGGACGGGGCGGGATCCCGCCGCGCCACCCCCTCCGCCATGACACATACCGGTGAATCGCGGTGCGCCGGAGGCCCGTTCGGCCCGGGGGCGGCTCAGGCGGGCTGCGCTGCCGTTCGGCCGTCGTCCGTTCCGTCCGGGCCGGCCAGGGCCGCGGCCAGGGCCCGGGCGCGGTCGAAGGCCCGGACCGGGTTGGGCGCGGTCGACCAGGGGTGGGCGCCGCACCACGGGCCGATCCGGCGGAACTGCTCCAGGGCCAGCGCGGGCTGCCGGGACATCAGGGCGAAGTGCGCCAGCAGGTGGCGCAGCAGCGGCACCTGCTCGTTCGACGCGGGGGAGCCGTCCAGCGCGGCCGCGACCCGGGGCAGCAGGTCCCGGTGGCGGCGGCCGCCGGGCAGTCCGCGCGGGCCGTGCCGCAACTCCAGTTCGGTGAGCGCCTGGAGGTACAGCCCGGGCAGCGGCGACCCGGCCGGGGCGGTGTGCACGGCGCGCACCGCGAACCGCAGCATCAGCGCGTCGCTGCCGTGCCACTTGGCGCACCAGTACTGCATCGCCTGCCAGTGCCCGCCGACGTGGTGCGGGGCCCGGGCGGTCACCTCGGCCCACAGGGCGCGGAACTTGCGCCGGGGCAGCCGCATCCCGCGCGCCGCGGTGATCATCACCACCCAGGGGCCGGGGTCGCGCCGGTCCGACTCGGCGGCCCGGCGGGCCAGTTCGTACGCCGCGGGCAGCTGGGCCCGGAACGCGGCCATCCGCTCCGGCGCGACCTGCGCCGGGAAGCCGCTGCCGCGCGCCTCCCAGGCCCGCTGCACCAGCAGCCGGGCCCGGACCGTCGCGGCGGCGCACGCGGACGCCCCCGACTCCTCCCAGGCGGTCAGCCAGGCGTCCCGCTCGGCGGCCACCCGGGTCAGGAAGTCCAGCCGGGACCAGCGCTCGTCCCAGTCCTCCCCGGCCGCCGCCACGTACGCCTCGGCGGCCCGCCAGCCGCCCGCCAGGCAGGAGTCGGCCAGTGCCTCCAGCTCCTTGCGCCGCAGCAGCCGCATCGGCGGCCCGGCCCGGCCCGGGTCCAACTCGGCCGAGGGGACCAGCCCGTGCGCCGCCGGGTCGAACCCCGCCGCCTCCGCCGCCTCCGCCGCCTCCGTTGCGGCCGGCCCCGGCCCGCTGCCGCCGGGCCGCCGCCGCGTCAGCAGCATGATCATCGCGGCCAGGCCGAACACCAGAACGGGGGTCATGCCGAGCATGATCCCGCACCTCCGCCCCGCCCCGGCACGCCGGTCCCCGGGCCCGGCCCGCGGGGCGCCGGGGGCTGAGCTTGACTCTGTCGGGGATCTTGGATGACCGGGCTCAAGTGCCGAGGGTGCGCCAGGACTTCGTCCGGGGGATGTCGTTCTCGTCCAGGAAGGTCTGGAAGGCGGTCGGCGGTCTCGGTGACGGGCCTTCCACTCGGGTGTCTGCTGCTCCGTTCGGACCTGGACTTGCAGGTCACGGAGCTCTCGCGGTGGGAAGCCCACGTTGCGGGCGTCACTGGAGGTGGTGCAGCGGGGGCGGTCCGGGCACGGCTGGCACTGGCTCCTGGTGAACCGTGCCACGATCAGGGGTGCCGCGGTGGGAGAGGAGGTCGGGTAGGGGCCGTGCCGGCCGGCACTGACCTGGCCGTTCGGGCAGGTGACTTGTCGGCGGTCGAAGTCGATGTGGAAGTCGTCGCGGTCGAACCCTTCGTTCTTGCGGTGCCGGCGGGTGGGGTTGCCCGGCAGGGGGCCCGCTGACGGTGACCCGGTGTTCGCGGGCGGCTCGTTCCAGGTGGACGAGGGAGGTGTAGCCGCCGTCGACCAGGTGCTCGGCGGGCAGCAGTTCGCGGCGTGCCAGGCGGGTGTGGATGCCTGGCAGGGCTTGGCCGTCGTTGGTGGCGGCCGAGGTGGTGGCCACGTCCGTGATGACGTTGACGCTGTCGGGGGCACACTTCTCGGTGACGTGCGCGGCGAAGCCCTTCCAGCTGATGATGTGCCCGTGGCGGACGTAGCGCGCCGTGGTGTCGTAGGGGGAAACGATTGCTGCCGAGGAGGGCGGCAGGCCACCGTCGTCGGCAGCGCGCCGGCGCAGGCGGCCCGCCGTGTCCCGGTAGTACTGCTGCACGAGGATCTGCCGTAGGGCCTCGGCCTGTGGGCCGGGCCGGTAGGCCAGTGCGTGGTGGTGGAGGTGTTCCAGCAGGCGGCAGGCGTCGTCACCGGCGGCGAGGATCCTGGTCTTGGGCCGGGTGGGGTCCTTGCCCAGGCGGACCGGGCGGCCGTAGCGGCGCCCCCAGTCCTCGTCGACCAGGCCGGTCAGCAGGTGCGAAGCAGTCCGGGCCACCTCCTCCAGCGCGGCGCGGACGGCCTCGGTGACCAGTTCCAGCCGGGTCGGATCGCGCACCACGGCCAGGACGTGGGTGGAGTCGGTGCGCTGAGTGGTGCGCTCGCGTACGAGTCCAGTCTCCTTCAGGCGTGCAAGGGCCAGATCGAGGAGCCGGTCGGCTCGGTCGTCGAGGGTCAGGCGTTCGCGGAAGTCGGCCAGCACGCTGTGACGGAAGCCGGGATCGTCCGGTTCCATGGCCATCGCGTACTTGAAGTCGATGCGGCAGCGCACCGCCTCGGCCGCTTGCCGGTCCGACAGACCGAGCAGGAACTGCAGCACGCTGACGGTGGCCAGCTGGGCAGGCGAGATACCGGGGCGTCCGTCGCGCGAGTACCGGCCCGCGCAGTCCTCGTCGCGCCACAGCCCGTCCAACCGGTCTCTGACCCACATCGCTGTCGTCCCACCCGGGTTGCTCGCCCGTGCGATCTGCGCGGTCAAAGACGGGACTTGCTCACCGGAGCGGGGACGGAGCGACGACTGACACCTCGACAACTGCGCGGTTTTCGATCAGCCCGAGCATGCCCACTGGCCGGGCCAGCACACCGGGAAGCTCCAAGATCCCCGGCAGAGTCAAGCTCGGAGCCGATTTTGCGAAGCCTCATCAGGCGATTTTGGTCCGCGGCGAATGACGCCGCGCGGCCCGCACCCACCCCGGTGCGGAGCCAGCGGCGTGCGGGCCCCGAGGGGGGTGGGTACCAGGGTAGCGTCAGCCGCCCGGGAAAGCGGCTGTAGCGCAGGGCACTCGGGACAGTCGACAATATGGTGGTCACTGCCAGGCGCGCGAAGGGATGGGGTACGGATGAGCGAGCGGGAGGGGGCGGCAGCGGAAGAGGAGAACAGGCACGATCCTGAAGCGGAGCGGCTCGGGCAGCGGCTCGAGTATCTGTTCGCGTACGTTCAGCCGTTCGGTCGACGCTACACCCTGAACGAGGTGGTGGACGGTATTCGAGCAGCGGCGAAGCCCGGGGACCCGACGCTCTCAACCGGGCGCCTGTGGGCACTTGTCAAGGGTCGGGCCGGCAATCCCACAGTCGGCACGCTACGGGCACTGGGCGACTTCTTCGGCGTCCCGCAGGCCTACTTCATCGATGACGAGGTAGCCGACCGGGTGGCGGCGCAGCTCGCGCTGATCGCCGCGATGCGGGCCAATGACGTCCGATCGGTGGCACTTCGCGCTGCGGCCGTGGCGACCATGTCGACGCACGGTGTGGACACCGTACGGTCGCTGATCGAGCGGAGCGGGCTGGTCGGGAAAGAGCCCCCGGGGGTGGCTTCGCAGGCGGAAGCGCCGGGCTCCCCGTACGAACAACCGTCCGTCTAGACTCCTCTGGGGCACGCGTGGCCGACTGTTCACGCGGCGGGGGGCGAACACGGGGGCGGGTGTGGAGCAAAGGGAGTGGCGGCGGTTCAGTGCGCGCTGTCACGAGCTGATCGGGCAGCTGGATGCCCCGAGACCTTTCACGATCGAGAGCCTGGCCGAGGCAGTGGCCCGGCAACGCGGGCGGTGTCTGCAGCTGATGCCGCTGTCCGGGCGGGACCCTGGCCGTTCGGGGGTCTGCGGGGTGTGGATCGCCTTCGCCGATGTGGACCACGTCTACTACGCCAGCGGCACCAGCCCGGTCCACCAGACCCACATCATCCTCCACGAGCTCGCACATATGCTGCTCGACCATCACCAGCACGGTGAGCCTGACGACGAATGGCTGCGGCGGCTCTTCCCGGACCTGGACCCGGCGATGGCCGCCCGACTGCTGACGCGGGGACGTACCCGGGCGACGACCAGTCAGGAGCATGAGACCGAGCTGCTCGCCTCGTTGATGTGGCAATACTTCGCGACCACTCCGGCCGCGTCGCCACATGCGTCGCGCGAGAGCGCGGACACACTCAGCCTGGTGATGGCGACCTTCTCGGCCGCCTACGAGTGGGAGCACACGGATGCGACCGATTGATCTGGCGCTCTTGCCGGTGGTCTGGATACCCACGTTGTGGAGTCTGCGAAAGCTGCGGGACGCGCCGAGGCGTACCCGCGTGTTGTGGGGTGTGTGGGCCAGTTGGACGGTGTCGATGACGGTCGGGGTCCCCTGGATCCGCCGGGCGATCGACGCCGCGACCGGGATCGCCAGTGGCACCAACCTATTGGTCCAGCTGTCCGGGCTGGCCGCCGTCGCGCTCATGGTGGAATTCGTCAGGGCGATGACGGGACGTTCGCAGGACCGGACTTCGAGACTCAATCTGGCGGGGTTGGCGTTCGCCGCGGCCGCCCTCACCGCTGCCTTTTCCGTGATGCCGCGACCGGACGGAAATGTCGACCTTCTGACATACAGCGACCGATCGTGGGCCGGCTATCTGTACTGGATGGTGCTCACCGCTTATACCGCGGTTGGCTTGACGGCCTCGGCAGTCCTGTGCTGGGTCCACGGTCGACACGCAACGCCCGGACCAGTGCGCACCTCATTGTGGCTGATGCGGGCCTCATCCGTGACTGGCGTGGTGTACTTGGCCCATCGCGCGTACTACCTGACGGTACGACAGATGCGTTGGAACATCGGCGAACCGGCGGCGGTGGCAGGTACGACGCAGGTTCTGCTGGCGTTCACCATGCTGCTGTTCGCCGTGGCGGTGCTCTGGCCTTCCGTGGCGGAGCGCAGGGAGAAGACCACGGCCGCGCGACACGTCCGGCGCCTCACACCCCTCTGGCAGCTACTCCAGCACGCGACACCCGAGGTGGCGTTGCCGCTGCCTGAGGAAGTGCGGCGGCACAACCCCCGGTTGCGGCTCTACCGGCAGGTGATCGAGATCAGGGACAGCATGCTCGCCCTGGAGCGTCATTTCGGCCCGGCCCATGCACTGGCCGCTGAGGAGGAGCTGCGTGCGGTTGGCCTGTCCGGCGAGCGGCTGACCGTCGCTGTGGAGGCGGCGCTGCTGACGTATGCCGTCGCGGCTGAACTGTCGGGGAGCGAAATCCAGTCCAGCGAGCGGTGCCGGTTGAAGGCGGACGGCCTGGATTTGGATGCCGAGATCGCGTGGTTCGCGGAGGTCGCCGCGAAGGTTGGTGCACCGGAGGTGGATGCCGCAGCCGAACGCCTGAGGAAGTCCTCGCCCGGCGCTCACGTGGGGGAGGCACCGGGCGAGGACCGCATCGGCTGACCGTACGGCCCGTTACCTCGGCTGGCCCCAGTCGAGGACGGTGAGAGAGCCGTCGTCGTTGCGGAGGTGGAACTGGCCGGTGGAGGGGCGCCAGATGCCGATGTTCCCGGCGGGGGCG
>NZ_JOGH01000089.1:0-28414 GCF_000721345.1 Kitasatospora sp. NRRL B-11411
GCCGTACCCGCAGCGCGGGCCGTACCCCTTGGCGGGTGTGGGGGGGGGGGGCGGGGGGGGCTTCGGAGCAGGGGGCGGCGGGGGCGTGGACTTCTTCGCGCTGCCGGTCGCGGTCGTGGTCGCGCTCGGGCTGCGACTGCCGTCCGGGCTGCTCGGGATGGTGCTCGCGGTGGATGCCGGGTCGGTGGGGGAGGAGCCGGCGGGGTCCGGCGCGGTGCCGGAGCCGGAGGGGGTGCCGGACGTCCCGGCGGCCGGGGTGCCGCTCGGGTGGCCGGTGCTCCCGTCCGGGCTGGCGGGCGGCTGCCCGCCCTGGATCGTGCGCGGCGGCGTTCCGAACGGGAGCAGTTGCACGGCGGTGGTCGCCCCGGCGGCCAGCAGCACGGGGACGGCGAACAGGACGAGCCGGCGGCGCCGGCCGGACTCCGTCCGGGGCCGCACCACCCGCAGGGCCCTGGTCCGCACCGAGGTACGGGAGACCGGGGGCGGGGACGGCACGGGCCGCTCGGCGAAGGCGGCGCGGGCCAGGAGCAGCCCCATGGCGGGTTCGGGCCAGCCGATCTCCTCCACGGGGGAGGGGCCCTGCTGGGCGGCGAGCCGGGCCAGCCGGTCGGCGGTGGGGCGGGCGGCGGGGTCCTTGTCCAGGCAGGCCGCGACGGTCTCGGCGAGGTTGGGGGAGAGGGCCCGCAGGGCGGAGAGGTCGGGCTCGGTGTGGACGATGCGGTAGAGCATGTCGACGCCGGAGCCCTCGCCGAAGGGCGGGCGTCCGGTGGCGGCGTAGGCGATCAGCGCGCCGAGGGCGAAGACGTCGACGGCCGGGGTGAACGGGCCGGTGTTGCCGGCCTGTTCGGGGGACATGTAGGCGGGGGTGCCGAGCACCATGCCGGTGCGGGTGAGCCGGCTCTGGTCGGCGGCCCGGGCGATGCCGAAGTCGATGAGGGTCGCGCCGCGGGCGGTGAGCATGAGGTTCGTGGGCTTCAGGTCCCGGTGGATCATGCCCAGGGCGTGCACCGCCCGCAGGGCCGTCGCGGTCTCGCGCAGCAGCAGCCACAGCCGGGCCACGTCCAGCGGGCCGCCGTTGACCGCGAGGACCCGTTCCAGGGTGAGGCCGGGCACGTAGGCGGTGGCCAGCCACGGCGGGCGGCCCTCGCGGTCGGCGGCCAGGAGCGGGGCGGTGGCCTCCGCGGGCAGGCGCGCCAGGTTGTCGAGCTCGTGCCCGAAGTGCCGCCGGAAGTCCTGGTCCTCGATGAACTGCGGCAGCACCTGCTTGACCGCGGCGTACCGGCCCCCGACGACGCCGAGGTAGACCCGCCCCATGCCGCCGGCCCCGAGCCGCCCCAGCAGCGGGATCCCGCCGATCTCCCGCGGATCCTCGCCCTCCAGGGCCTCGGCCCCGCTCCCGGCCAGGTCGAACCCGGCCCCTTCGGTTCCCCCACGTGGTGTCATGGACGCGCATGCTAGCGAACGGGGGTGTCCGCACGACCGGGGCCGGTGCCTCCGAACTGCACCACCGGGCCGCGGACTTCGCCCGGCGGGCGGTGGACTTTACCCGGTGGGCGGCGGGCGGTGGACGGCGACCGGGTCGCGGTACCGGGCGGACGGGGGCCTGGGGCGCGGTACCGGGCGGCGCGGCCGACGCGGACCGGGCCGGAGCGCTCGCCGGATCCCGCCGTCCGTCCGCCCGCCCGAGCGCCGCCCGCCGTTCGCCTGCCCGTCCGCCCGCCCGAGCGCCGCCCGCCGTTCGCCTGCCCGCCGCCCGTCCGTCCGCCCGTCCGCCGCCTGCCCACCCGTCCGCCGTCCGTCCGCCGCCCGCCCGGCCCTCCGTCGTCAGGGCCCTGCCGGGGTGGGGGTGAAGGAGACCTCCAGGCCGGTCAGGCCGCGGAAGTTGAGGCTGCGCTGCCAGGCCGGGGCGGGGCCGTCGAGTTTCCAGTCGGGCAGGCGGGTGAGCAGCGCCTCCAGCACGATGGCGCCCTCCAGCCGGGCCAGGGCGGCGCCGAGGCAGAAGTGCGGTCCGTAGCCGAAGGCGACGTGCCGGCCGGCGGGGCGGTGGAAGTCCAGCCGGTCGGGGTCGGGGAAGACCGCCGGGTCCCGGTTGGCGGCGCCGCACACCAGCAGCACGGCCTGCCCGGCGGCGATGGTGCGGCCCGCCAGGTCGAGGTCGTGCCGGGCCCGGCGCAGCATCAGCTGCACCGGGCTGTCGTAGCGCAGGAGTTCCTCGACGGCGCCGGGGATCAGCTCGGGCCGGGCGCGCAACTGGTCGGCGGCCTCCGGGTGGTGGAGGAGGGCGAGGACGGCGTTGCCGATGAAGTGGGTGGTGGTCTCGTGGCCGGCCACCAGCAACAGGGCGCAGTTGGCGAGGAGTTCGTCGAAGTCCTGGCCGGTGTCCTCGGCGCCGGCGCTCAGCAGCGCGCGCAGGGTGTGCGGTGCGGGCGGGCCGTCGTCGCGGGTCAGGACGCCCCGCAGGTAGTCGAGCATCTGCTCCATGGCCCGGGAGGCGGCCAGGCTCTCCTCGGCGTCCAGCCGGGAGCTGCCGATGGCCGCGGCGATCGGGTCGGACCAGGCGGACAGGGCGGACCGGTCCGCCTCGGGGACGCCGAGCAGGTCGCAGATGACGGCCAGCGGCAGCGGACGGGCCAGGTCGGCGACGACGTCGAGCCGGCCGGTCGGCTCGGCGCGGGCGAGGACCAGGTCGACGGCCTCGGCGATCCGGCCGCTCAGCGCGGCCACCGCGCGCGGGGTGAAGGCCCGGCTGAGCAGGGAGCGCAGCCGGGTGTGGTCGGGGGCGTCGCTGTAGAGCATCTGCCGGCTCAGGACCGTTGCCAGCGGCCGGAGTTCCGCGGAGACCGCCGCGAGGTCCGGGTAGCGCACCGAGGAGAAGCGCGGGTCGCTCGCGGTGCTGCTGACCACGTCGTGGCCGGTGGCGACCCAGGCGTTCAGAGTGCGGTCCCAGAAGAGCTCGCCGGTGTCCCGCAGGTCCCGGTAGAAGTCGTAGAGCCGGTCCTGGTGCTGCGGCCGGAGGGCGGACAGCAGCGACAGCGGCGCGGTGGGGGCGTTCACCGCGGCAACGTAGCACCGCGGACCGCCCCGGGGCGGGGCTTTCCGCGCACCGTGACGCCCGCCACCCGTCGGCGTCCGGGAGCCGCTGCGGGGTGCCGGGCAATCCGGGGCCCGGCCCGCTCCGAACATGTGGTGTCGGGATCGTTTCCCGCGGTCGTCGGCCGGTCTGCCGTGCGGGCGGGGAGGAGCGGGTGATGGTGGTCGTGCTGCGGAGTCGGACGGTGGTGGAGGGCTGATGGGTACGGTGGTGCACCTGTCCGGGCCGGCGCGGCCGGGACCGGATCTGAAGGAGCTGCTCGCGCGGGTGGTCCGGGGGGAGCGGGACGCCTTCTCGTCGCTGTACGACGCGGTGGCCGGGCCGGTGTTCGGCCTGGTGCGGCGGGTGGTGCGGGATCCGGCGCAGTCGGAGGAGGTGACGCAGGAGGTGCTGCTGGAGGTGTGGCGCACCGCGGTGCGCTACCGGGCCGAGCGGGGCGAGGTGCTGCCGTGGGTGCTGACCATCGCGCACCGCCGCGCGGTCGACCGGGTCCGCTCCGCGCAGGCGGCGGCGGACCGGGAGCAGCGGGTCGCGGCCGCCTCGCACGCTGCGGCCTTCGACGAGGTCGCCGAGCAGGTCGAGGGCCGGCTGGAGCGGGAGCAGGTGCGGCGCTGCCTGAAGACGTTGACCGAGCTGCAGCGCGAGTCGTTGACGCTCGCCTACTACCGGGGCTACACCTACCCGCAGGTCGCCGAGGTCCTGGGCGCGCCGCTGGGCACGGTCAAGACCCGGATGCGCGACGCACTGATCCGGATGCGCGACTGCCTGGGGGTAGGAACATGAACACCGCCGACCTGCACACCCTGACCGGCGCGTACGCCGCCCACGCCCTGGAGGCGCAGGAGTCGCTGCGCTTCGAGGAGCACCTGGCGAGCTGCCCGTCCTGCACCGCGGAGGTCGCCGAGTTCCGGGCGACCCTGGCCCGGCTGGGCTCCGCCGAGAGCGCGGCGCCGCCCGCGTCCTTGAAGGCCGCGGTGATGGCCGCGCTGCCGACGGTCCGTCAGGACGCCCCGGCCCTCGCCCCGCGGGCGGGCGGGAAGCGGCAAGGAGACCGGTGGGGCCGGCGGTGGCCGAGGTTCGCGCTCGCCGCCTGCCTGGCCGCCGCCCTGACCACCGGGGCCGTCGCCGTCCAGCAGCACCAGGAGGCCGACCGGGCCCAGGCCCGGGCCGCCGCCCTCCAGCAGCAGCAGGACCGCTTCGCGGACCTGCTGACCGCCCCCGACGCCCGCACCGCCACCGCCGCCGCCACCGGCGGGACCGGCACCGGGACGGTGGTGTGGTCCCACTCCCGCGCCCAGGCCGCGTTCCTCGCCACCGCACTGCCCGACCCCGCGGCGGGCCGCACCTACCAGCTCTGGTTCGCCGACGCGGGCACGATGCGCCCCGCCGGCCTCCTGCCCCACGGCACCGGCACCCTCCTGCTCACCGGCACGCCCGACGGCGCCGACGCCGTCGGCCTCACCCTCGAACCCGCCGGCGGCTCTCCCCACCCCAGCGGAGCGCCGATCATGCTGCTCCCCCTGTCCTGACGGCCGGTCAGTGGCAGGTCCCCCGCCCGGTGGACCAATCCGCGGCCCGGGCGGCCGCGAACCCCTGGTAGGAAGAGCGATCGCGGGCCGCAGGACACGTCCGGGGCCCGGACCGCGGAACCCCTCGCAAGGACCGATCGCCATGAAACTCCGACTGCTCGCCCCCGTCCTGACCACCCTGCTGCTCGGCGCCACCGCCCTGCCGGCCGTCGCCCACGAAGGCCCCGGCAGCGACCAGGGCGGCCGCGACGGCAGCACCTTCACCGCTTCGAAGTTCCTCTCCCCCGCCCACTCCCGGTTCACCCTGGCGATCCTGCTGCCGGTGCCCGGCAACCACGTCACCGGGGCGGGAACGGCCACCGTCCGCCTCAACAGCGACAACAGCGCCCAGATCACCGTCAACGCCAGCGGGCTGCTGGGCGGAGCCCCGCATGCGATGCACATCCACGTCAAGGGCAGCGGTGAGTGCCCGGACGCCGACGACGCGACCCTCCACAACGGGCACCCGGCGATCAGCACCACCGACGGCCTGCCCGCCTACGGCCCGATCGGCACCTCGCTGACCACCAGCGGTGACACCAGCCCGGCCAGCGCGCTGGCCGTCGACCGCTTCCCCGCCACCGGCGCGTTCCACTACTCCCGGACCATCCAGCTCACCAGCGACGTCGCCCAGCAGGTGCGGGCCGACAACGCGGTCGTGGTCGTCCACGGCATCGACTACAACCACAACGGGAAGTACGACAACATCCTCGGCCCCAGCGAACTCAACCCGATGCTGCCGCAGGAAGCCACCGCCCCGGCCCTGTGCGGCCCCCTCCACTGACCGGTCCGCCGCCTCGCGGGTCCTGACCCGCGGGGCGGCGCCCTGACGTCCCGACGCCCTGACGTCCCGACGCCCTGACGTCCTGACGCCTTGTCACGCTGATGCCCGGTCAGCTCCGGTCAGCCCCGGGCCACCCGGACCGCCCAGGCGACCAGCGGCGCCTGCAGCGGCAGCCGGGCGAGGGCGACGGCCCGCTGCGGGGCCGGGCGGTGGCGCCAGTCGTAGGCCATCTTCACGTTCGCGGGGAAGACCGCCGCGAACAGGCCCGCGGCCGCCAGCGCTCCCGCCCGGCGGCTGCGCGGCAGGAGCACGGCCGCGCCGACGGCCAGCTCGGCGACACCGCTCACCCGGGTCCAGGTCCGGGGCGAGCCGGGCAGGCTCCGCGGGACGATCGCGTCGAACGGCTCCGGGGCGGCGAAGTGCGCGACTCCGGCGGTCAGCAGCAGCCCTCCCAGCAGGCGGGCGGAACGGTCGGATGCCATCGGTGCTCCCGGTGCGTGTCGGCGAAAGATTTGCTACCGAAGAGTAGCTTCGGCCGCCCGGGAGCGGAACACCGCCGGCGCGGACGGCGGGCCGGCGCGGACGGCGGGCCGGCGCGGACGGAGGCCCGGTGCCCCGGCGGTCACGGGGCGAGGGCCGCCCGGGCCAGGGGCGCCTGGAGCGGGTTGAACTGCGGGTCGGTGGCCAGGGCCAGGGACAGGTCGGTGCGGGCGTCGGCGGTGCGGCCGAGGGACCGTTCGATCTCGCCGCGGTGGTAGTGGAACAGGGCGTTGCGCCAGCCGTGGGCGAGGGCGAGGTCGGTGTAGCCGAGGGCCTCGCGGTCGGCGCCGGTGCGGTGCAGGGCCCAGGCGAGGGCGTCGGCGACCAGGGGGTGGTGGCGGCGGGACCATTCGGCCCGCAGCAGCCGGACGGCCGTGGCGGGGTCGCCGTGGTCGGCCTCGAACTGGCCGAGCGTCAGGTCGTCGACGACGCCGTTCGCGGCGGCCAGGTCGGCCTCGGCGCGCAGCAGCCGGTACTGCTCGGCGGCCTGTTCGCGGTGGCCGAGGGATTCGTGGAGTTCGCCGAGTTCGAGCAGGTACTGGGGCAGCGGCACCTTGGCGGCGGCCTGGGCGTAGTGGGCGAGGGCCTCGTCGGTGCGGCCGAGGGCGGCCTCGGCGCGGGCCTGCCCGGCCAGGGCCGGGGTGTAGGCGGGGTCGGCGGCCAGGGCGCGGCGGTAGCCGTCGAGGGCGTCGGCGGTGCGGCCGGAGTTCCGGTCGAGTTCGGCGAGTTGGTGGAGGCAGAACGCCTGGTCGGCGGGGTCGTAGGCGTCGGCGAGGGCGCGGTGCAGGGCGGCTGCGGCGTCCTCGGGGCGGCCGTGCTGTTCGAGGTCGTAGGCGGCGCGGGTGAAGGACGCGGTGCCGGGGTGGAGGTCGAGCAGGTGCTGGGCGGCGTCGGTGGCGCCCGCGTCGTCGCCGAGCTGGGTGCGGGCGTCGGTCAGGACGGCCCACGCCTGCCAGTGCAGCGGGGCGGTGTCGAGGGCCCGTCGGGCCTGGTCGGCGGCCTCGGCGAACAGGTGGCGGGCGTTGGCGAGGGCGCCGAGGCCGGTGAGCGCGTCGGTGTTGCCGGTGGGGGCGAGGGCGAGCGAGCGGTGCAGGGCCTCGTCGGCCTTCGGGTAGGAGGAGGCGTCGGCGGTCAGCCGGGCCTGTTCGACGTACTCGCCGCCGAGCCGCGCCCAGGCGGTGGCGTCGTCGGGGCGGGCGCGCAGGTGCTGCTGGTCGGCGCCGATCGCCGCGGCGAGGGCGCCGCCCGGCGGCGGCGCGGCGGGGTGGGCGGGCGCGGCGGGCGCGGTGGGCGCCGGGTGCGGCGGGCCGGCCAGGCCGCCGGCCGCGGCGAGGCCGCCGCACAGCAGGACGGTGGCGAGGACAAGGGGGAGACGGCGCACGGGAGTCGGTTCCTCGGTCGGCGGCACGGCCGGCGGCGGCCCCGGCCCGGGGCCACCGCGCGGGCGGTCACTTCTGGTTGACGGCCTTGTCGTAGGGCAGGGCCAGGTAGGGGAACGTCGCGCCGAACGGCCGGTCGGGGCCGTTGACCTTGTCGCCCGCGGCGAGGGCCTGGACGAACTTGCCGGGGGTGGCGCCCTCGACGACCTGCAGGGCGATGTCGACGACGTCGTCGCCGAGGCGGCGGCCGTTGGGGAAGCCCTGGAAGTCGCCGTTGAGGACGCCGAGGCGGTCCGGCTTCGGCGTCACCGGGGTGGACATGTTCAGCCGCAGCTCCTCGGCGGGCACGAACCGGTTCGGGTCGATGTCCCGGTTCATCAGCTGGGAGTTGAGGTCGACGGCGAGCGGGCCGTTGGCGGCCTTGGCGATGCCGGTGAGGAAGATCTCCTGCAGGTCGGTGCGCGGCGCGGCGGGCGCGGGCAGGCCGTAGACCGCCTGGACGAGCTTGGGCACCTCGGGGTCGAGGACCTTGGCGACCACCGCGGGCTGGTTGTGGTCCTCGGACGGGGGCAGCGCGTTGAACGCGTCCTTCAGCCCGGCCGGCACGACGACCTCGTTGACCAGCGGGTTGCCCAGCCGCGAGACCTGGACGTACGGCCCGACCGGGTCGGCCTTGCCGGGGCCGAGCTTCATGCTCTGCTTCTCGGTGCTCGACCAGACGCCGATGACGGGGTTGCGGGTCGGGTCGCCCTTGTACGCCAGGCGGCTCTTGGGGATCTGCAGGGCCACGGAGTTGACGTTGTACCCGGCCAGGGTGTTCTGGCCGACCTCGGAGAGGTTGCCGCCGTACAGCAGGTCGAAGACCCGCAGGTCGAGGAAGAACGGGTCGGCGGCCTGGGTGGCCACCGTCTGCCCGCCGCCCGGGAGTTGGACGGTGGCCTGCTGTCGCAGCCGCCCGTAGTCGGGCATCGAGGCCCGGCCGGTGTCGGACGGGGCGACCTGGCCGTGCTCGACCAGGGTCACCGGGTCGCAGTCCGGGTGGAGCTCCTGGAGCGTGTAGTACTGGCGGAAGCGCAGGGTGGCGTCGGTGAGGTTGTTCACCGGCCCCTTGTCGTAGAGGAAGGTGTCGGTGCCGCGCAGGTCCTCGGTGTGGAAGGTCCACCGGTAGGTGACGTCGGGGTGCCCGGTGCCCTGCGAATCGATGTTGACGTCGTAGTGCGCGCCGTCCGCCCACGGGTAGAAGTTCGGGCCGCCGTTGGGCTCCTGGAACGGCAACCAGTTGGCGATCAGCGTCACCGTGTCGGGGTTGTCGGGGCTGGTGAAGGCGTACACGTCGGTGTTGTCGACCTGCGGGTCGGCGGCGATCAGCGGCGCCTCGCGGTGGCTGGACGCCGCCGATGTCCCGGCACCGGTGCCGAGCAGGGTGGTGCCGGCCATGCCGAGGGCGAGCGCGGTGAGGACCGCGGCCGTGCGGGCCGCCGAGCTGCGACCCGGGGATCGACGAAGAAGGCTCATCAAGGAGTCTCCGATTTCCTTGTCAGGAACGGTCGTTCGCATCCGTGGCGAATGCGGGACGTACGGACGTCGTGCGGCGGGTCGGCCGACACGTACTGTCCTCCGTCCTCGGACCCGGTTCGCCGCGAACCGGCCTCCGGCGTGCCGCGATCACCCTCGCGGCCCAGCGGCATCACCCGTCCGGCCGGACGGGACGGGCACGGCGGTGGACACGGCGGGCGGACGGCCGCGACAGTGTGCGGGCACCAGCGCCGAAACCCTGCCGCGCCGCCAGCCCGCACGGGGCACCCGCGCCCACCGCCGTTCCGCACCCCGGAGGCACCGCGTGGCAGTCCACCGCACCCTGACCCGTACCGGGGCCGCCCTCGCCGCGGCCCTCGCCCTCACCGCCCTGGCCGCACCGGCCGCCCGGGCCCACCCGCTCGGCAACTTCTCGGTCAACCACTACCTCGGACTCACCGTCCGGGCCGACGGCGTCGACGCGCTCGCCGTCACCGACCTCGCCGAGATCCCCACCCTCCAGGAGCAGGACGCCGCCGACACCGACCACGACGGCACCGTCGACGCCGCCGAACGCACCGCCTGGGCCACCGGCCGGTGCGACGCGGCCGCCCACCGGACCCGGCTCACCGCCGACGGCACCGTCCTCCCCTGGACGGTCGCCTCGGCCGGGTTCGCGTATCAGGACGGCGCGGCCGGACTGCGCACCAGCCGCCTCGAATGCCACCTGCACGCCGACCGGCAACTCGCCCCGGACGGCACGGACTTCCGCGTCGAGACCGGGGCCGACCCCACCCGGGTCGGCTGGAACGAGATCACCGCCCGGGGCGACGGCGCCGTCCTCGACCGCTCCGACGTCCCCGCCGCCTCCGTCAGCCGCGAACTGCGCGACTACCCGCGGGACTTGCTCGACACCCCCGAAGGCGTCACCACCGCCGCCTTCCGCGCCCGACCCGGCACCGGCACCGGGCCCGCCGCACGGGCCGGGACGGTGACGACCGCCGCCGCGAACACCTGGCTCGCCGCCCTCGACGCCCGGCTCGCCTCGCTCGGCACCGCCCGCCACCTGACCCTGCCGCTCGGCCTGCTCGCCGTCCTGCTCTCGACCGTCCTCGGCGCCGGCCACGCCCTGCTGCCCGGCCACGGCAAGACCGTCATGGCCGCCTACCTCGCCGGCAAACGCGGCCGCCCGCGCGACGCGCTCACCGTCGGCGCCACCGTCACCCTCACCCACACCGCGGGCGTGCTGGCCACCGGCCTGCTGCTCACCGCCTTCTCCACCCTCGCCGGAGACCGCCTGCTGGCCCGCCTCGGCACCGTCAGCGGCGCACTCGTCCTCCTCGTCGGCGCGCTGCTCCTGCGGGACGCGCTGCGCTCCCGGCGCGACCGGGCCGGGAACGCCCCGACCGCGGAGACCGCCGACCGGCGCAGGCCCGAAGCGCAGCCCGTGCCCGTCGGGACGGCCGTCCACGCGCTCGGACGACCGGCCCCGCCGAACACCGGCCACCAGCACCAGCACCACCAGCACCACGATCACGGCGACGAGCCGCACGACCACGGCCACGAGCACCACGATCACGGCCACGAGCACCACGGTCACGGCCACGAGCACCACCACCATCACCACGGCCCGCTCGGGCACCGCCACGGGCACGGTCACGGCCACGGCCACCACCACGGCCACGGGCACGGACCGGCCGCCCGGGCGGACCGGCGCCGGCTGATCGGCCTGGGTGTCGCCGGGGGCCTGGTGCCGAGTCCCTCCGCGCTGCTGGTGCTGCTCGGCGCCGTCGCCCTCGGCCGCACGGTCTTCGGCGTGGCCCTGGTGATCGCCTACGGGGTCGGCATGGCCGCGACCCTGACCGGAGCCGGACTGCTGCTCGTCGGCCTCGGGCACCGCCTGGGCCCGGCCGCCACCCACCCGGCGCTGGCCCGGCTGCGCGGCCTCGCCCCCTACAGCGCCCTGCTGACCGCGCTGCTGGTCCTCGCCGTCGGCGCGGGCATGGTCCTGCGCAGCCTGCCGTCCGCCCTCTGACGCACCATCAGGAGAACCGCCGTGCCCATCCGTTCGACAGCGCTCGGCCGGGGGCTCGCCCTCGCGGCCGTACCGGCCCTGCTCCTGGCCGGGTGCGCGGGCCCGACCCGGGGTGCCCTGGACATCCAGCGCGCCACCCCCTCGCCCAGCTGCCTCGTCCACCAGACCCGCGAACCCGCCGACCGCTACACCGCGGGCCGGGACGCCGACACCGTCGCGGTGCTGGAGCTTATGCGCTACTACACCGCCAACGGCCGCGCCCCCTACTGCGACGGGAAGCCGCCCACCGCCGCGGACCGCGCCTGGCAACAGCTCTACACCCGCCTCGGCGGGGACCCCGCCCGCCTCTGACCTGGGCCCGCGCCCACCGCACTGCTCCGATCGGGTGAACGTCGCCGACCGGCACCAAGCCGGCCGCCCCCGCCCTGCGAATGACGGGTGTGCGCGGAGCCAGGGTCGGCCGTCCGCGCACCACGGGGACGGGACCCTTCGGCTGGCACCACGGGTCCCGTCCCCTTCCCGCCCCCCGGCCGCGTGCTGTCGGCCGGTGCGGTCAGGGGGCCTCCGCCGGGGGGTCGGGCGTCTCGTCGGCGAGGTAGTGGAAGGCCGGGCGGGGGTGCATCAGGAACTCGTGGTGCGAGATGTTCCAGGCGTAGGCGCCGGCCATGGCGAACAGCAGCCGGTCGCCGGCGCGCAGGGCCGGGACGGGGGCGCGGGAGGCCAGGACGTCCTTGGGGGTGCACAGTTGGCCGCAGACGGTGACGGGGGAGTCGGTGACGCCGGGGCGCGGCCAGGGGTGCGGCCAGTGGTCGACCGGCAGGACGGTGAAGGGCTGGGAGTGCCCGCGGGTGGCGGGGGTGCGCAGGTGGTGGGTGCCGCCGCGGACGACCGCGAAGTCCTCGCCGTGGCTGTGCTTCACGTCCAGGACCTCGGTGGCGTACCAGCCGCAGTGGGCGGTCAGGGCGCGGCCCGGTTCGATGCGCAGGGTCAGGGACGGGTGGCGGGCGAGCAGTTCGGCCAGGCCCCGGCCGAAGCGCGGCCAGTCGAACCGGGCGTCGGGGTCCGCGTAGTCGACGGCCATGCCGCCGCCGACGTTCACCTCGTCCAGGGCCAGGCCGTGGCGGGCGGCGAGGCCGGCGGACCAGGTGACGATCCGTTCGGCGACGCGGAGTTGCTCGGCGGCGGGCAGGCCGCTGGCCAGGTGGGCGTGGATGCCGCGCAGCCGCAGGCGGGCGAAGGCGGGGGTGGCGAGCAGGGCCAGGCAGCGGGTGACCTGCCCGGGGTCCATGCCGAACGGGGTGGGGCGGCCGCCCATCGCCAGCGCGACGCCGTCCAGGGCGCCGCCGCCGACCGGCAGGTTGACCCGCAGCAGGACGTCGACGGGGCGGTCGGCGGCCGCGGCGAGGACGTGCAGTTCGCGTTCGCTCTCCACGTGCCAGCGCCGGACGGCGGGCAGGCGCAGGGCCGCGGCGATCTCCTCGGGGGACTTGCCGGGGCCGCCGAACGCCAGCGGGGCGTCCGGCACGGTGGCGTGCACGTGGGCCAACTCGCCGCCGGAGGAGACCTCGTAG
Source organism: Kitasatospora sp. NRRL B-11411 (assembly GCF_000721345.1). NCBI lineage: Bacteria > Bacillati > Actinomycetota > Actinomycetes > Kitasatosporales > Streptomycetaceae > Kitasatospora > Kitasatospora sp. NRRL B-11411. The sequence continues at coordinate 12,484 of NZ_JOGH01000089.1, forward strand.
CCGTCGACCAGGCCGTGCAGGGCGGCCAGCACCGGCGCCTCCGGGTTGGCCTTGGCCGCGTAGTACAGCTCGACCCGCTCGGGCAGCGCGGCCCGGACCCGGCGGGCGTGCGCCCGCAGGGCCGCCAGGTCGTAGAGGTAGGCCGGGAGCCCGGTCAGGGCGGCGGCCGTCGCGGGGACGCTCACGGGCGCTCCTTCGCAGAGGTGGAGGCGGAGCCGGCCGGGATCGACAGCGGGGAGGCCAGCGGGACGTAGCCGGCCTCGCGGTCCGGGCGGCGGCTCCACCGGGTGAGCAGGTTGGCCTTGGCGGGCAGCGGGACGCCGGCCAGCAGCGCGGCCAGCCGGGGCGGGCAGCCGTGCGCGGCGGCGTACTGCGCCAGCACGGTCCGGACGTCGTCCCAGAGGGCGGCCTCCAGGTCGGGGTGCCGGTCGGCGAGGGCGGCGAGCAGTTCGGCGAGGTGGTTGACGACCAGGCAGTACACGACGCGGTCCCAGCCGCGCTGCGCGTCGTACGTCATCGGGCCGGCGGTGCCGGCCGGGAGCGCGGCGAGGGCGGCGGCGTGCCGCTCGGGCAGCAGCTTGGTGCCCTCCAGGTCGCGGAACAGCACCTGGGCGGGCCGGCCCCGGCCGTCCACGCAGACCAGGACGTTCTGCAGGTGCGGTTCGAGGACCACGCCGTGGTCGAAGTAGGCGGCGAGCACCGGCGGGACGACCAGCCGCAGGTAGGCCGCCCACCAGTCCCGGGCGGCCGCCCCGCCGGGGCCGGGCAGCAGCGCGCCGACCTGGGCCGCGCTGGTCGGGTGCTCGTCGGCGACGGCCCCGGCCAGCAGCGGGGTCAGGCCCGGGCGGACGGCCCCGTCCAGGCCCTCGCGGACGATCAGCCCGAAGCCCTCGAACAGGTCGAGGTCCGGTTCCCCGTCCGGGCCGGGCAGCGCCAGGGTGCGGAACGCGGGCTCGCGCAGCACCGCCGCGTCCGGGAAGCGCCGGGCCAGGTCGGCGAGCGGCTCGGCGAGCAGCCGGGTGAGGGTGACGGCCCCGGCCAGCTCGTACGCGGAGTTCTTGCGCAGGCAGTTGGTGATCCGCACGTTCAGGCTGAACTTCAGGAACGCGCCCGCGCCGTACAGGGTCCGCACCGAGGCGGTGGCCGCGAACGGGGCGCCGCCCTCGCCGAGGTCGAGCACGTCGCCGCGGGCCAGGGCGGCGGTCAGCAGCGGGTGGCCGGCCAGCAGCCGGTACTGCCAGGGGTGGGCGGGCAGCAGGGTGTAGCCGTCCGGCACCGGGCGCAGCGCGTCCAGCCGGGCGAGCGCGGCCGGGTCGGCGGTGTCCTGCACGACGTACTCGGTGCGCACGGCGAGGTGCCGCAGGCGGAACGCGGCCCGGGCCTCGGGGGCGTAGTCGGACCAGGAACCGCGGTGCGCGGAGCGGGACTTGGGCGCGGGGTGGAAGCGGTGGCCGAAGAGCAGCGCCTGCTCCGACTCCAGGTACCGGTCGCCGCCGGGGGCGGGCCGGTCGGCGAGGGCGGCGGCCACCACCTGGTGGCTGGAGGCGACCTGGTCGAGGAACTCCTCGTTGGCGACGCCGGTGCGCAGGGTCAGCTCGGCCCGGACGTGCTCGGCCAGCTCGCGCCAGCCCAACTCCCGCCATCCGTCCGGCACTTGCTCGCTGACCGGTCCGGTGAAGCGGTGCGCGCCGAGCAGCGAGGTGCGGCGCAGCGCGACCCGCAGCAGGGCCCCGCGGCGGGGCAGGCGCAGCAGCAGGGTGCCGTCGGCGACGGCGGTCTGGTGCTCGGGCCCGGAGACCTCGCGCAGCAGGCAGTTGAGCAGGGTGTGGGCGACGGCGTCGTCGGCGCTCGGCAGGGCGTCGAGGCCGGGCCGGGCGTCCGGGTCCGCGGTCTCCGGCCGGTGGTCGGTCTTCGTGGTCATCGGGGGCTCCAGCGGGTCAGGAGGACGAGGAGGGCGGCGAGTGCGGCCGCGGCGGTGCCGGTGAGCACGGGGGCGGTCGGGCCGAAGGCGCCGTTGACCGCGGCGGCGACCGCGCCCGCCGCGACCGCGCCGCCCTTGGAGACGAGTTCGAGGGTGCCGAACATCCGCCCCGGGGGCCGCCCTTCGGCGGCGGCCGCGGCGAGGACGGACAGGCAGACCAGGCCGAGCGTCAGGCCGGCGCCCAGGACCGTCCGGGCGAGGACGAAGGCGGGCAGCGTGTGGGCGGCGCCGTGCCCGGCGAGGCCGAGGCCGACCAGGGCGAAGGCGGCGAACAAGCCGGTGCGCGGCCGGTGGTGGAACAGGCGGTGCACCCGGCCCGCGGTGAGCAGGTACACCAGGTGCGGCAGTGCGAACAGCACCCCCGCCACGGTGCCGGAGACCCCGGGCAGGTGCTGCTCGACCAGGGCGATCAGGTAGGGGAAGGAGACGATGGTGGCGAAGACGAACGCGAACTCGAACGCGTAGAGCAGGCGCAGCGGCCGCCGCTCCGGCGCCGCTCCGGGCGGCCCGTCGGCCGCCGCGGTGCGGGCCGGCTGCTCCGGTTCGGGCAGGAAGGCCAGCAGCACGGCGGCCGCCAGCGGCAGTACGGCCATCAGCAGGTACTGCCGGTGCGGGGAGAGCCACGGCGAGAGCGCGCCGACCAGGACCGGCGCGGCGACCAGCGAGGCGCGGGCGCTGCCCTGCATCAGGGTGAGCGCGCGCGACAGGTCGGCGCCGCGCAGCGCCGCGCCGAGGTAGCCGTTGGTGGCGGCGAAGGTGCCGCCGAGGAAGCCCTGGAGGACCAGGGCGGCGGTGAAGGCGGGCAGCGAGTCGGCGGCGCCCGCCAGCAGGAAGGAGACGGCGAGCCCGAGTTGGGCGCGCAGCAGGAGCCGCTTGCGGCCGAACCGGTCGGCGAGCCGGCCCCACAGCGGCGCGCCGAGGGCGCTGAACACGGTCGGCACGACGTACAGCAGGCCGGCCCAGCGCCCCTCGCGGTCGCCCAGGGCGGGCAGGATCCCGGTCAGGTACGGCGGCAGGCCGAGCGCCGCGAACGAGGCGACGAAGTAGCAGGCGGCCAGCCCGTGGACCTGGCGGCGGTTCAGGCCGCCGGCGGGCCGCTCGGCGGCGTGGGTGCCGCGTTCCAGTGCGCCGGTGCTCACGGCCGCCCCGCACCGAGCAGGTAGTTGGGGCCGTCGGTGTAGTGCTTGTTGACGTCGGCGGCGCCGGAGCGGTCCTTGGCCAGCAGGGTGCCGGCCGTGACCATGGCCTTGACCGGCAGCCGCCGCGCCTCCAGCAGGTCGGTGCGCAGCGGGGCGCCGGCCGGGCCGAGCCGGTCGACGGCCGCGGCGAGCGTCCCGCGCAGCAGGCCGAGGGTCGACTCCAGCGGGGCGCGGCCGTGTGCGGCCAGGCCGAAGGCGAGCGAGGCGGTGCACAGGTGGCCGGTGATGGTGGTGAACAGGTCGGTCAGCGGCCGGTCCCGGTGGCCGAAGATCCGGGCGTCGTCGAACAGCCTTCGGTAGGGGGCGAGTTCGCCGAGCCGGTCGAGGTTGATCCGGGGGCCGTCGTTGTCCTTGTACAGCAGCCGCAGCCGGGTCCGGCCGCCGTCCTCGTCCAGCACCAGCGAGGTGTTCTGCTGGTGCGACTCCAGCGCGATGCCGTACCCGAACAGGGTGGTCTGCCAGTCGACCAGCAGCTCGGTGAGCTCCCGGTACAGCTCCGGGACGGAGCCCGCGTAGAAGCGGTCCGCGAGGTGGTCGACCACCAGGCGCCCGCCGGGCGCGGCGGCCAGCAGCGCCGCCAGCGGGACGGTGACCGCGCCGTCGAGCCCGGCGGGCTGGCGCCGGACCAGGACGGCGAGCAGCTCGTCGCCGGCGGCCTGCGCGTGGCTCTGCTCGTCGGCGTGCAGGATCCGCCCGGCGAACCGGGGCTCGCGCTCCAGGACGGCCTCGATCAGCAGCTGTCCGGCGGCCCCGTCGGCGAGGGTGCCGGGTTTGATGGTGCGCCGGTTGCGCTGCCCCAGGGTGGCGGTGGCCAGCGGCAGTTTGAGGTGGACCGACGGGTCCCGGGAGACCGCGACGGTGCGCATCGACAGGGTCGGCACCACCTCCAGGTACGGCTCCTCGGCCAGCACCGCGCCGGGCAGCTCCGGGAGCCGGTCGACGGTCAGCGGGTGCACCGGGAGGGCCAGGTAGGCGCCGCGCACGCCGAACCGGCGGGCGCTCGGCCACCAGTCGGGGAGCGGCTCCATCGCCCGCGCGTCCAGCCCGGCGGCCGGCACGGCCAGCCAGCGCAGCTCGAACGACGGGTGGAACTCCGGTGAGTACGACCGCAGTTGACGCTCCGTCAGGCCAGAGCGGCCGCGGGCGGTGGGGTACACCGGGTGGTCGAGGTAGGCGGCGAGGGTGTCGAAGGCGAGCGAGGCGGCCGGGCCGGTCCACCGGGCCGGGTCCGGGCCGTACGCCGCGGCGAGCCGCTCGTGCACCCCGGCGCGGACCGCCTCGTGCAGCTCCATGGTGGCCAGGGTCTGCCGGCACTCCTCGGCGAACGCCAGGTGCCCCGGCCGGTCCAGCGGGTCGGCCGCCTCGGCCAACCGGGCCAGGATCTCTGGGAGTCCGGTCAGCGGGGCGCCGTCCGCCTCCAGCAGCGGCAGCCGGGCGGCGTACTCGCACTGGAAGCCCTCGGCCGCCACCGGCAGGGCGAAGGCGCCGCTGCGCAGCCACGGCCCGTCGGCGCGCCGCTCGACGCTCGCGCCGCTGCGCAGGCCGAGCACGTCCTCGCGCAGCAGCGCGCTCAGCACCCGCAGCGTCAACTGCTCGGCGGGGCCGGCCGGGTGCCGGGGGCTCGCAGGGTTCACTGAACTCACACGGCTCACGGGGTGATCTCCCACCGGTTGGCCGCGAGGAACCCGGCGACGGCGGCGTCCACCCGCTGCTGGTCCGGGCCGACGGCCCAGACCACGCCCAGGTAGTCGCGGTTGGTGCGGTGCAGTGCGTGGTGCTCGCCGACCCGGCGCACCGGCCGGTAGGAGAGTTCCACGCCGTCGCTCTCGGCGTCGTACGGGCCGGGGGCGGCGGTCAGGGTGCCGGCCCGGTCGGCGAGGACCGCCTCGTTGCGGGCCCGCCGGTCGGTGCGCGCGCCGAGGTCGGCGGGCAGCCGCTCGCCGAGGTGGGCGCGCAGCACCAGTTCGAAGAACGGGATGCCGAGGATCCGCGCCAGCATCAGGTCGCACTGGTCGCCGATGGCGCGGTAGTTGACCTCGATGATCCGGGCCCGGCCGTCCGGCTGGACGACGAACTCGGTGTGGCAGGCGCCGAGCCCGACGCCGAGCGCGTCGAGCTGGGCGAGCACCTGCCCGGTGACGTCCGCGGGGTGGGCCGGGACGAAGGTCAGGACCTCCTCGATGAAGTCCGGCGGCGGGGAGAGCCGGGTGCGGAACCCGCCGAGGACGTGCCGGGCGTGCCCGTCGCCGAGGGTCTCCAGGGTGTGCAGCTCGCCGGCCAGGAACTCCTCGACGACCAGCACCGCCTCCGGCCGCCGCGCGCGGATCTCCGCGCAGCGGCGGGCGAGTTCGGCCGCGTCGCTGACCAGCGAGACGTCCTCGCTGGCCACGCCCTCGCGCGGCTTGACCACGCACGGGAACGGCACGTCCAGCTCCACCGGGTCGGCGCCGGGCGGTAGTTCGGCGGAGCGGACGGCGTCCAGGCCGGCCAGCGCCAGGTGGCGGCGCAGCTGGCCCTTGTCCTTGGCGCGCAGCGCGGCCCGCCAGTCCTTGGCGGGCAGCCCGAAGTACTCGGCGGCCAGCGCGGTCTGGGTCTGCAGATGGTCGCTGTTGCTGAACACCGCGTCCGGGGCGCCGAGTTGCGAGACGGTACTGATCACCGCGCGGAAGTCCCGGACGTCGCACTCGACCAGTCGCGGTCTGAACTCCCGTTCCGCGTAGGCCCGCTGGTGGGCCGCGGGGTCGTCGGTGAGGATCGTGACGTCGAGTCCGAGCCGGGCCGCGGCGGGCAGGAAGCCGTCGGTCACCGAGTCGGTCGGGTTCAGGGCGAGCAGGTGGAGCCGCAAGGCGATCAGTCCCGTTCGATTGGTGGGGGCGGGTGGCTACTTGGGGGCGTCGACGCCGGCGGCCGAGGCGATGTCGCCGAGCATCCGGTCGGCGGCCTGGACGCCGATGCCGGACATCCAGGTCTCGTCCGGGACGGTGAAGACCTTGCCGTTCTTCACCGCGTTCAGGCCCTGCCAGACGGCGGTCTGCTGGACCTCGGCCTGCTTGGTCTTGGACGGGTCGTCGGAGGTGGTGACGAACACCAGGTCGGCGTCGGCCTGGTTGATCTGCTCCGGGCTGACGTCCAGCATCGCCTTGTCGACGTCCGGCGCCTTGATCGCCCGGGCCAGGCCGGCGTCCTTGAGCACCACGCCGCTGAACGAGGCGTTCTGGTACAGGCGGGTCGGGCCGGCCACGAAGCGGACCACCGAGACGGACGGCGCGGTGCCGTTGTACTTGGCCTTGATCTCCTCGCCGAGCTTGGCGGCCCGGGCCTCGTAGTCGCCCAGCGCCTTCGCGGCCTCGGTCTCCTTGCCCAGGGCCTGCGCGTACAGCTTGAGGTTGGCCTTCCACGGCTCGCCGGTGGTCTCGGCCATCACGGTCGGGGCGATCGCGTTGAGCTTGTCGTACACCTTCTCGTGCCGGACCTTCGAGGTGAGGATCAGGTCGGGCTTGAGCGAGGCGATCAGTTCGAGGTTCGGCTCGTTCATCGGGCCGACGTCCTTGGTGCCGTCGACCTTGCCCTTGAGGTACGCGGGGAAGCCGCCCTCGGTCTTCAGGTGCGGGGCGACCGCGCCGACCGGGGTGATGCCGAGCAGCGTGACGTCGTCGAGTTCGCCGGAGTCCAGCACCACGACGCGCTTGGGCTGGGCCTTGATCTCGGCGGTGCCCAGCGCGTGCTTGACGCTGCGCGGGAAGGCGGCGGCGCTGTCGCCGGCCGCCTGGCTCGCGGCGGGCTTGGCGTCGCTGGTGCCCTCGCTGCCGCAGGCGGTCAGCAGGGCGGTGGAGAGCACCGCGGCGAGCACGGCGGCGGAGAGCTTGCGGTTGGTCATGTTTCTTTCCTCGCAGGGGAGTTCGGGAGCCGGGGAGTCGGCTTTCGGGCAGGGTCCATCGCCGGTGGGGCGCACGGGCGCCACCGGAAGCTCAAGGGGGTGGGTCAGCGGCGGGCCAGCGGGACGACCAGCGGCGTGCCGGTCTCGGGGTCGGGGACGATCCGGCAGGGCACCTGGAAGACCCGCTCGACCAGTTCGGCGGTCAGCACCTCGCCGGGCGGGCCGGCCGCGGCCGGCTCACCGCCGTCCAGCACCACCAGGTGGTCGGCGTAGCGGGCGGCCTGGCCGAGGTCGTGCAGCACCATCACCACCGTCCGTCCGGCGTCCCGGTGCAGGTCGGTGACCAGGTCGAGGACGTCCAGCTGGTGGCGCAGGTCGAGGAAGGTGGTCGGCTCGTCCAGCAGCAGCAGGTCGGTCTCCTGGGCCAGCGCGAGCGCGATCCAGGCGCGCTGGCGCTGGCCGCCGGAGAGCCGGTCGACCGGGCGGTCGCGCAGCACGTCGGTGCCGGTGCGGCGCAGCGCCTCCTCCACCGCGGCCTGGTCGGCGGCCGACCACGGGGTGAGCATCCGCTGGTGCGGGTAGCGGCCGAGCCGGACCAGCGCCTCCACGGTGACCGCCTCCGGGGTGACCGGCTGCTGCGGCAGCAGGCCCATCCGGCGGGCCAGCGCCCGGGCCGGCATCCGGTGGATGTCGGCGCCGTCCAGGGTGACGGTACCGGCCGCCGGGGCCAGCAGCCGGACCAGGCCGCGCAGCAGCGTCGACTTGCCGCAGGCGTTCGGCCCGACGATCGCGGTGACCGCCCCGCCGGGCAGCTCCAGGTCCAGGCCCCGGACGACCTCGCGGTCGCCGTAGCGCAGGTGCAGGCCCCGGGCGGCCAGCCGGTCGGGGGAGGGGGCGGTGGTGGTCATCGGGAGCTCCTCTGCGGCGGTCGGCCCTGGCGGATCATCAGCGCCAGCAGCCACGGGGCACCGAGCGTCGCGGTGACGGCGCCGACCGGCAGGCCGTGCACCGGCAGCACGTGCAGGACGAGGTGGTCGGCGGCGGTCAGCAGCAGCGCGCCGGTCAGCGCGGTCAGCGCCAGGGTGAGCGGGGTCGGCGGGCCGGCCAGCAGCCGCACCAGGTGCGGCACGGCGAGGGCGACGAAGCCGACCGGCCCGGCCAGCGCGGCGGCCAGCGAGGCCAGCACCACGGCGAGCAGCAGCAGGCCCAGCCGGGTCCGGTGCGGGTCGACGCCCAGGCCGCCGGCCGAGTCGTCGCCCAGGTCGAGCACCGCGACCCGACGGTCCATCAGGAACGCGGCGGCCACCGCGGCGGCGATCGCCCCGCCGGCGCCCCACAGTTCGGGCCAGGTCCGCCCGTACAGCGAACCGGTGGTCCACTGCAGCGCCTGCCCGGCCAGCTCGGCCGGGAAGCGGACGATCATCAGGTTGACGGCCGCCGCCAGGCCCGCCTGCACGGCCAGGCCCACCAGCACCAGCCGGGTCACCGCCATCCGCGAGCGCCAGGCGAACGCGCCCAGCAGCGCAGCCGCCAGCAGCCCGCCGCCCAGCGCCGCCAGCGGGGTCAGCGCCTGCGAGGCGCCGGTGGCCAGCAGCAGCACCGCGCCGAACGAGGCGCCGCCGGTCACGCCGATCACGTCCGGCGAGGCCAGCGGATTGCGGAACAGCCGCTGCAGCAGCGACCCCGCCACCGCCAGGCCGGCGCCCGCGACCACCGCGGACAGCACCCGGGGCGCCCGGAACTCGCGCACCACCAGGACGTCGCCCGCCGAGCCGGAGCCGAACAGCGCGCGCAGCGCGTCCGGCAGCGCGATCGACACCTGGCCGGTGGACAGCGCCACCCCGGCCGTCAGCACCAGCAGCACGGCCGCCGCCGCGATCAGCAGCAGGGTCCGCCGCCGGGCCCGGGCCAGCGCACCGGGCTTCGACCCGGCCGCGGCGGGGGCGGTGCGGGCGGACGGGGCGGGGGTCAGGGTGTCCGGGCTCATCGCGCCGCCGCCGCCTTCCGGGCCAGCACCGCGAGCAGCGGCGCGCCGAGGAACGCGGTGACGATCCCGACCTCGATCTCGGACGGCCGCGCCACCAGCCGGCCCAGCACGTCGGCCAGCAGCAGCAGCACCGGACCGGCGATCAGGCAGCCCGGCACCAGCACCCGGTGGTCGTTGCCCAGCAGCGGACGCACCAGGTGCGGCGCCGCCAGGCCGATGAACGCCACCGGCCCGGCCACCGCGACCGAACCGGCCGCCAGCAGCACCACCGCCAGGCCGCCCAGCACCCGGATCCGCGCCACCGGCACGCCCAGCGCCTGCGCGGTCTCGTCGCCGAGCGCCAGCGCGTTCAGCGCCGGGGCGACCAGCAGCGCCAGCAGCACGCCGACCGCGAGCAGCGGCAGCACCTGGTACAGCCCGTCCAGGCTGCGCCCGCCGACCGAACCGGCCAGCCAGAACCGGGCCTCGTCCAGCGTCCGGCGGCTCGCCAGCATCAGCGCCGACGTCCAGGACGCCAGCACCGCCGACAGCACGGTGCCGCCGAGGGCCAAGCGCACCGGGTCCAGGTCGCCCGAGTGCCGCGCCATCCCGTACACCAGCAGCGCGGCGCCGCTCGCGCCCGCCACCGCGAACCAGACGTACTGCAGCGGGTGCGACAGGCCCAGCGCGAAGATCGCGGTCACCACCGCGAACCCGGCCCCCGCGTTGATGCCCAGCGTGGTCGGCGACGCCAGCGGGTTGCGCGTCACGCCCTGGGCGACCGCCCCGGCCGCGCCGAGCGCCGCGCCCACCGCGATCCCGATGACGGTCCGGGGCACCCGGAGGCCGACCACCACGTCCGCGTCGGCGCCGTGCGCCCTGCCCGACAGGGCGTCAACCACCGTGGCGAGCGGGATCGATCGTGATCCGAGGGCGAGGCTGAGGGCCGCGCACAGGGCGAGCGCCCCGAGGCCGGCAGCGAGCAGCGAGACCTGCCGCGCTGCTGCGGACCGGGGTGCCGGGGTGGCGGACACGGTTGGTTCGGTTCTGAGCACGGAAACAGATTTTGGTTAGGCTAACCTTAATAAGTCAAGTGCCGGTGGGGGCGCGGGGAGTGAACCCGCGTCTCACGCCCGAAGGAAGCCGCCATGCTCGACCTGCCCGCCCGGCCCGCACCCGCGACCGGCCGCCTCGCCCTGACCTACCGTCAACTCGCCCACGCCTGCCCGGCGCTGACGTTCTCCCTGGTGGGCGAGGACTCGGCGGACGGTGTGCCGTCAGCGGGCGGGGCCCCGGTGGACGGACGGGAGTGGATCCCCATGGACCGGCTCGCCTCCGCCGTCGAGCGGCTCGTCGACGCCGAGGCCGCCCGGATCCGCGACCGCCACGGCCTCGCCCCGCGCCCGCACGTCGCCGCCTCCCGGCTGCTGCACCACCACCTGTGGACCACCTCCCTGCTGATCAGCGGCGTCTGGTACCTGGAGGGGCGGATCCCGCTCCTCCCGGCCGGCCGGCTGTGGACCGACGCCGCGACCGGCGACTTCGCGCTCCGCCCCGGCGGCTGGGCCCCCGGCGACGAAGCCGCCCTGCGCGACGCCGTCGCCGCCCACGTCGGCCCCGTCCTCGCCGCCTTCCAGCCCCTCGTTCGCCGCGGCCCCCGCGCCCTGTGGGGGATGGCCACCGACGACCTGCTCTCCGGCCTCTGGTACCTCGGCCGCATGCTCGGCGAGGAGGACCGCGCCGTCGCCACCGCCACCGCACTCCTGCCCGCCGGCGCCCGGCCGTGGACCGGACCCGCGAACTTCCGCCGCGAGCACGGCGGTTGGACCCGCACCCGGCAGGGCTGCTGCCTCTACTACGCCGTCGACCCGGCCAACCCCTGCGCCACCTGCCCGCGCCGCGCCTGATGCTCCGCCCCGCACGGTGCGATCGGGCCCGGGCCCGGGCCCGTATCCGCATCTGCGTCCGGGGTCGGACCCGGCTCCGCGTCCGGGTCTGGCGTCAGGCGGTCGAACTCCCTAATGTGAGCAGTCCTCATATTATCGAGCGCAAGGGGGCCGCCATGACGGACCGCCACGACCTGCCCGCCGGGTTCCGCTGGGGCGTGTCCACCGCCGCGTACCAGATCGAGGGCGCGGTGGACGAGGACGGCCGGGGGCGCTCGATCTGGGACACCTTCTGCGAACGCCCCGGCGCGGTGAAGAACGGCGACAGCGGGCGCACCGCCTGCGACCACTACCACCGCTGGCCCGAGGACATCGCCCTGATGCGCGAACTCGGCCTGGACACCTACCGGTTCTCGCTCGCCTGGACGCGCGTCCAGCCCACCGGCCGCGGACCCGCCAACCCCGCCGGGCTCGACTTCTACGAGCGCCTGGTCGACGGCCTCCTCGAAGCCGGCATCACCCCGCTGCCCACCCTCTTCCACTGGGACCTCCCGCAGGCCCTGGAGGACGAAGGCGGCTGGCTGCACCGCGACACCGCCCACCGCTTCGCCGAGTACGCCGCGCTGGCCGCCGACCGCCTCGGCGACCGGGTACCGGCCTGGATCACCCTCAACGAGCCCTTCGTCCACCTGGTGTACGGCTACGCGCTCGGCATCCACGCCCCCGGCCGCACCCTGATGCTCGACGCCCTGCCCGCCGCCCACCACCAACTCCTCGCCCACGGCCTGGCCGCCGCCGAACTGCGCTCCCGCGACCTCGACGTCCTGATCGCCAACAACCTGACCCCGGTACGGCCCGCCTCCGCCGACCCGGCCGACCTCGCCGCCGCCGACGCCTACGACACCCTGCACAACCGCCTGTTCACCGACCCGCTCCTCCTCGGCCGCTACCCCGACCTCTCCGCGTACGGAGTCGGCCCGGACCTGCACGGCGCCATCCAGGACGGCGACCTCGACCTGATCCACGCCCCCGGCCTGGACGGACTGGGCGTCAACTACTACAACCCCACCTGGATCGCCGCCCCCACCGAGCCCGGCCTCCCCTTCGCCGAGGCCCCCATCGACGGCGTCCCCCGCACCCACTTCGGCTGGCCCGTCGTCCCCGAGGGCCTCACCGAACTCCTCCGCACCCTCCGCGACCGCTACGGCGACGCCCTCCCCCCGATCACCGTCACCGAGAACGGCTGCTCCACCGACGACACCCTCGACGACACCTCCCGCACCGACTACCTGGCCGGCCACCTCGACGCCCTCGCCCGCGCCACCGCCGACGGCATCGACGTCCGCGGCTACTGCACCTGGTCCCTGCTCGACAACTTCGAATGGGCCGAGGGCTACAGCCAGCGCTTCGGCCTCGTCCACGTCGACTTCGCCACCCAGGCCCGCACCCCGAAGGCCTCGTTCGCCTGGTACCGCGACCTGATCGCGGCCCAGCGCGCGAAGTCGGCAGGGCGGTAGCGGGGTGCGGGCCGGGCTCCTCCCGCGCGCGGGGACGCGGGGGAGCCGTGGCGGGGCCGCTCGGGGGCCTTTCAGGCGGGGGTCATCCGAGTTTCCACTGCTGGTTGCCCTGGCCGTTGCAGGCCCACAACTGGACCGGGGCGCCGTTCGCCGGCGATGCTCCGCTGACGTCCAGGCAGAGTCCGGACTGGGCGCCGGTGATGGTGCCGTTGGCGTTGCGGACCCACTGCTGGTTGGGCTGTCCGTTGCAGGGCCAGACGATCGCCTTGGTGCCGTTGGCGGTGCCCTTGTCGTTGGCGTCGAGGCACAGCCGGGTGCTGCCGGAGTACACCGTCAGCTGGCCCGAGGAGGTGGCGGTCCAGGTCTGGTTCGCACCCCCGGAGCAGGAGTAGATCTGGGTCTGGGTGCCGCCGGTGGTACTGGAGTTGGGAACGTCCAGGCACTTTCCGGCGCCGACGGCGTGCAGCGGGCCGGTCGTGGTGCCGGTCCCGGTGCCGGTGCTGTAGCCGGCCGCGGCGATGTTGGCCTGGACGGCGTCGTCGGTGGCGTCGGACGGGTAGCCGCTGACCACGGCGCCCTCGTAGAAGGTCCCCAGGCTCTGGTTGGTGTTGCCGTTGCAGCAGTCGCCGCCGCTGCCGAGGATGACGGCGCCCTGCTGCTTCATCGGGCTGTAGCCGGGCGGGAGCGCGCCGTTCCAGAGCGTGGTGAGGCCGCCGGACTGGGCATCGCCGCCCTTGAGCGCGAAGCGGGTGGTGCCGTTGTTCTTCAGCATCGCGGTGACGTAGCGGCTGGTGAAGGCCCGCTGGTTCTGGTTCCAGGACTGGCTGCCGCCGGAGTACAGGCCGTACTCGAGGTCGGCCTGCACCCACGGGCCGGTCCCGGAGCAGCCGCCGAACCAGCAACTGGTGCCGAAGTAGATGGCGTTCATGGCGCCCGCGCCGTCCGCCTTGCGGTCGGTCTCGCTGTTCCCGTAGTCGAAGCAGCAGCCGCCGTTGACGTGCGTCCCGCTGGTCACCATGTACGCGCCCTGGGGGGCGCTGCCCAGCGGCATCCCGGAGGAGGACCCGTCGTGCCAGTAGCTGTTGCCGGGGTTGATGTAGAGCGAGTACGCCTTGGCGCCGCCGAGGCTGAGGGCCTCGCTGGTCGCGCTGGCCGGGGTGTCGCTGCCGCCGGCGCCGCCGGGGCCCTGGTAGGCGAGGTCGTTGCCGTGTCCGGACTGGTCGAAGACGATCGTGACCACGCACGAGGTGCCGGCGCAGAAGGCGTCCTGGGCGGCCGCGTCGGCGACGCCCCCGGCGGCGACGGGGGCGATGTTCTGCGTCCTGCCGTCCGAGGCCCGGCGGACCTGGTAGAGCGCTCCGCCGTACGCCGCGTAGAGCGCGCGGGTGGTGGAGTGTGCGGCGACGCAGGGCGTGCCGCCCGCCGCGTAGAGGTCGCAGGGGCCGCTGGTGGCGGCCTGCGCGGTGGTGGCGAGTCCTCCTGTTCCGGTCACGGTGCCGACGACCAGCAGGACCGTGGCGAACGCGCGGACCAGCGTGCGGAGTCGGGCGCGGAACGGGGGCGGGGGTGCGGGCGTCGGGTGGTCCGGACGGCGGCTGTCACGCATGGGGGCTCCCTGCGGCTGGTCGGGTGGGCGTGGGACGGGGGGCGGGGGTGAGGGCGGCGGTGGGCCCGGGATGCGCGCCGGGCCGCCGCGGGGACCTCACAGGGTCCACTGCTGGTTGCTCTGGCCGTTGCAGGTCCACAGGTCGATCAGGGCGCCGTTGGCGGTGGACCTCCCGGTGACGTCGAGGCAGAGTCCGGACTGGACGCTGGTGATCGTGCCGTCGGTGTTCACCTTCCACTGCTGGTTCGTCTGGTTGTTGCAGGTCCAGATCTCCACCTTGGTGCCGGGCGCGGTCTGGTTGTCGTACGCGTCGAGGCACATCTGCGTGCCGCCGGAGGAGACGGTCAGCTGGTTGGAGGCGGTGTGCGTCCACTGCTGGTTGGCCTGGTTGTTGCAGTCCCAGATCTGCACCTGGGTGCCCGCGGTGGTGGTCGAGTTCGGCACGTCCAGGCACTTGTTCGCGCCCACGGCGCGCACCGGTCCGCTGGTGGCCGTTCCGCCGCTGGTGCCGCCGCTGACCCGGAACGCGGTGGTGCCGTGGGCCGGTACGGCGGCGCTGATGGTGCCCGTGGTGGTCGAGGTCGCGCCGGACCACAGGTCGGTGAGGCCGTAGCTCGCGGCCCCGGTCTTGCCGATCGCGGCGGCGGAGGTGCTGATCGTCGCGGTCGACCCGGTCTCGTTGAACAGGACCACGGAGACGTCGCCGTTGGCCAGCGGCTTGGCCAGCACGTCGAGACCGCCGACGGAGGAGACCAGGGTGCCCTGCTTGCCCAGCGGGTCCTGGTCCACCGCGATCACCCGGGCGTTGGTGAGCGTGGACAGGGTGTTCGCACTGGCCGAGGCGATGTTGGTGCCGGCGATCAGCGGTGCGGCCATCTCCGCCCACAGGGTGAACTCCGAGCGGCTCTCGGTGTCGGTGAGCGGGCCGTTGCCGACCTCCAGCATGTCCGGGTCGTTCCAGTGGCCGGGGCCGGCGTAGGCCGCCAGCTTCACGTTGCTGTGGAAGATCGACAGCATGCTGGAGTAACTCGCGTTGATGTCACCGGTGGTGCGCCAGCTGTTGCCGACGCCGGCGCCCCAGGTCCACACGCTGTCCTCGCCCCAGTTGCACAGGCTGAACAGGATGGGCCGCCCCGTCGCGGCCAGGGCGTCGCGCATCGTGGTGTAGCGGGTCTGGGCGGGGGCCTTGCTGCCGTTGGGGCAGGAGTTCAGTGCGCAGCCCGGCCCGGCGTAGCAGTTGTCGTACTTCAGGTAGTCCACGCCCCAGGCGGCGAAGGTCTGCGCGTCCGTGGTCTCGTGGCCCAGGCTGCCCGGGAAGCCGGCGCAGGTCTGCAGCCCGGCGTCCTCGTAGATGCCCAGCTTCAGCCCCAGCGAGTGGACGTAGTCGGCGGTGCCCTTGATCCCGTCCGGGAACTTGGCCGGATCGGGGACCAGGCGTCCGTCGGAGCCCCGGGTGCGGGTCATCCAGCAGTCGTCGATGTTGACGTACTGGTACCCGGCGCTCTGCATGCCGTTGTCGTGCATGGCCAGCGCCGTGCTCTTGATCAGCGACTCGGAGACGTTGCAGCCGTAGGCGTTCCAGTCGTTGAAGCCCATCGGCGGCGTGGCCGCCGTGCCGTTGCCCAGGGCCGCGGCCGGCGCGGCCGCGCCCAGGGAGAGCAGCGGGACCGCCAGCGACAGGAGCAGGGCCGAGAACGCGCAGGCGAGCGCCCTGCGCAGTCGTGCGCGCGCCGGTGGCCGGGTGGCGGGCGGGTTCGCGTGGAGCATGGGGTCGCCTCCTGGGGGGAGTGGTGGGAGTGGTGGCTGTTCCGTGCGGCTCGGCACGCGTGCGCGGCTTCTTTTTGTGCATGACAAACGTGTGCCGGTGGATGGTCCCGTGGGTGCGGGGCGGGGCGGGGC
>NZ_JOGH01000090.1:0-28370 GCF_000721345.1 Kitasatospora sp. NRRL B-11411
GGGCAGGCTGGCGGTGCGGGGGCGGGGCGGGCCCTAGGCTGGGGGTTTCGGGTAAATCAGTGATGCCATCGACCGGGAGGACCCCCGTGCGGTACCACAATTCGATCATCGAGCTGGTCGGCGACACCCCGTTGGTGAAGCTCAACAAGGTCACCGAGGGGATCAGCGCCACCGTGCTGGCGAAGGTCGAGTACTTCAATCCGGGCGGTTCGGTGAAGGACCGGATCGCCATGCGGATGATCGAGGCGGCGGAGGCTTCCGGGGCGCTCAAGCCCGGCGGCACCATCGTCGAGCCCACCAGCGGCAACACCGGGGTGGGGCTGGCGATCGTGGCCCAGCAGAAGGGCTACAAGTGCATCTTCGTCTGCCCGGACAAGGTGTCCACGGACAAGATCAACACCCTGCGGGCGTACGGCGCGGAGGTCGTGGTCTGCCCGACCGCGGTCGCGCCGGAGCACCCGGACTCGTACTACAACGTCTCGGACCGGCTGGTCCGGGAGACCCCGAACGCGTGGAAGCCGGACCAGTACTCCAACCCGGAGAACCCGGCCTCGCACTACCACTCCACCGGACCGGAGCTGTGGGAGCAGACCGAGGGGCGGATCACCCACTTCGTGGCGGGCGTCGGCACCGGCGGGACGATCTCCGGCACCGGCAACTACCTGAAGGAGGTCTCCGGCGGGAAGGTGCAGGTGGTCGGCGCCGACCCGGAGGGCTCGGTGTACTCGGGCGGCACCGGGCGGCCGTACCTGGTGGAGGGCGTCGGCGAGGACTTCTGGCCGACCGCGTACGACCGGCAGGTCGCGGACCGGATCGTCGCGGTCTCCGACAAGGACTCGTTCCAGATGACCCGCCGCCTCGCCAAGGAGGAGGGCCTGCTGGTCGGCGGCTCCTGCGGGATGGCCGTGGTGGCGGCGCTGGAGGTGGCCCGCGAGCTGGGGCCGGACGACGTCGTGGTGGTGCTGCTGCCGGACGGCGGCCGCGGCTACCTGTCGAAGATCTTCAACGACGACTGGATGGCCGACTACGGCTTCCTGCCGACCGCCACCGACGAGGCGCACATCGGCGAGGTGCTGGCCCGCAAGGACGCCATCGAGCACGAGGGCATCCCGCAGTTCGTGCACATGCACCCGGGCGAGACGGTCGCCGAGGCGGTCCGGGTGCTGCGGGACTTCGGCGTCTCGCAGATGCCGGTGGTCTCCGCGGGCGCCGGGCACCCGGACATCATGGCCGGCGAGGTGGTCGGCTCGGTGGTCGAACGGGAGCTGCTGGAGGGCCTGTTCAGCGGGCGGATCCAGCTGACCGACACCCTCGACGGGGTGATGTCGAAGCCGCTGCCGGTGGTCGGCTCCGGCGAGTCGGTGACCAACCTGATGGCGGTGCTGGAGAAGGCCGACGCGGTGGTGGTGCTGGTCGAGGGCAAGCCGCAGGGCATCGTGACCCGGCAGGACCTGCTGGCCTTCCTGACCGCCCGGGCCGGCCACTGACGCCCGCTCAGCCGGCCGCGCCCGCCGTCCGGGTGGGATCCCGGGCCCCGGAACAGTTGGTACTCGGACGTCACAACTGCGCATCACCGGGTTAACACGGGCACGGCATCTTTGAAGCACGGCAAGAACGCCGAAAGCGGTGGCAGCGGAAGGACGGGAGCGGCTCCCCGTCCCCCGCGGCCGCCAGGGACACGACCGGTCGGCCTGACCCGGCCCACTGTGTCCGGACCGTGGGAGGCGTCGTCGTCCCGCCCCTGTTCACCAGGGTGCGGCGGCTCCCGCGGCAAGAGATCGCGCCGCGAGGCGCGGCTCCGCGAGCTCCCGGGTGGGGGAGTCCGAGCGGAGGAGGAAGGGCCGGTCCGGGTTCGCCCGGGCCGGCCCTTCCTCGTGCCCGCGGCCGTTCCGGCCCCGTTCCGCCGCCGTTCACCGTCCGCCCGGGGCTCTGCTCCCGGCTCCGCCCCGGCCTCGTTTCCGGAAGGCTGTGCGAGGCCCTAGGCTCGCTGACATGACCAGCACCGACCTGCCCGAGCAGGACGCCCCGCGCTACGTTCGCCTCACCATCGAGCTGATCGCCGAGATCACCGACGAGGGGGCCCTCAAGGCCGCCGCGCTCACCCAGGTCGCCGAGGACGAGTACCTGGAGGACGACGAGCGGGCCCAGGCCGTCGAGGCGATCGAGGTGGACCCGACCGGTTCGCTCGCCCACTTCGTCGACCCGGTGGCCCTGCTCGGCGACGTCCCCGGCGTGGAGCTCGCCTCCGCGACCTGGGAGTCCGCCAGCACCGACTACGACCCCGACGACGAGAGCTGGGACGAGTACGAGGTGCAGTGACACCCGTCCCACCGCGTTCCACCCCGTGCGAGAGCCCGGTCCGGTACCCCCGGACCGGGCTTTTGTCCGTTCTGCCTCACCCTTGGGTACTCTCGTACGATCTGCACATAAATGCGTGATCTTGGACCGAGGAGCATGGACGTGACCGCACCGGAGAAGCAGGACCGGCCGCGCGGCGGCAACTGGAGCCGGCGCGGGGTGCTCTCCGGGCTGCTGGGGGCCCCCGTCCTGCTGGTCGCGGCCTGTTCGGGGGGCGGCGGGAAGTCCGGGGCGGCGGGTGCTTCCGGCTCGGCTCCGGCCGGGGGCGGGGCGGTCACGGAGAGCCCGTCCACCAGCCCGAAGGCCTCGGTGGCGCAGATCACCGTCAAGCCCGCGGACGGCGCCACCGCCGCGCCGTTCACCGAGCCGGTCACCGTCACCGTGCTGGACGGCACCCTGACCTCGGTGACCGTCACGGACGGGGCGGGCCGGGCGATAGCGGGGCAGCTCGCCGCGGACGGCGCGAGCTGGACCTCCACCGCCAAGTTGTCCAGCGGCAGCACGTACACCGTCGCGGCCGCCGCGGTGGACAAGGACCAGCGCCCGGCCGACGCCAACGCGAGCTTCTCGACCGCCTCCCCGGCCAACACCTTCGTCGGCTACTTCACCCCCGAGGACGGCTCCACCGTCGGCGTCGGCATGCCGGTGTCGATCAACTTCAACAAGTCGATCACCGACCGGAAGGCCGTCCAGCAGGCGATCACCGTGGTCGCCGACCCGCCGGTGGAGATCGTCGGCCACTGGTTCGACTCCACCCGGCTCGACTTCCGCCCGCAGGAGTACTGGGCGAAGGGCACCAAGGTCACCCTCAAGCTGCGGCTCAAGGACGTCGCCGGAGCCAGGGGCGTGTACGGGACGCAGTCCAAGGACGTCACCTTCACCGTCGGCCGCAGCCAGGTCTCCACCGCCGACCTGAAGGCCGACACCCTCACCGTCCGCACCGACGGCCAGGTCACCGCCACCTACCCGGTGATCGGCGGCGCGCCCGAACACCGCACCTGGGGCGGCAAGCTGGTGATCTCGGAGAAGTACCAGCAGACCCGGATGAACTCCAGCACCGTGGGCCTGGGCAGCGAGTACGACATCCCGGACGTGCCGCACGCCCAGCGGCTGACCACCTCGGGCACCTTCATCCACGGCAACTACTGGTCGCCCGCCTCGCAGTTCGGCAACGACAACACCAGCCACGGCTGCATCGCGCTGCAGGACGTCCAGGGCGGCAACGACCCGAGCACCGACGCGGCCGCCTTCTACGCGAGTTCGATGATCGGCGACGTGGTCGAGGTGGTCAATTCCGGCGACCGCACGGTGAATCCCGGAAACGGCCTGAACGGCTGGAACATGGCCTGGGCGGACTGGGTGGCCGGAAGCGCGGTCTGACGGGTCCGCACGGGGACGGGGTTCGGGCACGGACGGATGGGGGCCGTCTGAGAATGTCCTCATCGAATGGTAAAAATATTCGCGTGCGGGGGGACGCGTCATCGTGCTGAGCTTGCCTCCGCGGCAGGGCCGACCGGGCCCGAACCGTCTCCAGTAGCAGGAGCCAAGCCATCAACACCGTCATCCGCCGCCGCACCGTCCGCGCGGGCATAGCCGTCACCACCGGAGCCGTCCTGCTCGGCGGCGGGCTCGCCGCCTGCGGCACCGTCGAGCAGCTGAGCGCCGGTCAGAAGCTGGGCAAGGCGTTCGACAAGCTCGGTGACGCCAGGACCGTCACGGTCGACCTCTCGCTCGACGCCACCTCCTCCCAGCTGGTCGAGTTCGGCAAGGCGACCGGCGACCCGATCGAGAAGCAGGCCGCCGACCTGCTCTCCGACCTGAAGCTGTCCGTGTCGGTCGGCTACGACAAGCCGCTCAAGGACGTCCAGGGCGCCAAGGGCGGCTGCGACACCGCGGGCACCGGGACCGGCGGCCTCCAGGGCGCCTCGGTCGGCTACGCGCTGAACAGCAAGAAGGACGGCAGGACCTACGCCGACATCCGGCTGATCGGCAAGAAGGCCTACTTCAAGGTCGACGTCCGCGGCATCGCGCAGCTCGCGGGCGAGGACAGCTCGGAGTTCGAGTCGGCCCTCGACCAGCTGCCGCCCGCGGCCGCCCCGCTCAAGGACCTGGTCGGCGGCAAGTGGATCTCGGTGGACACCGACAAGTTCGAGGAGTTCTCCCGGCAGATGTCCGGCTCCGCCGGCAAGGGAGCCACCCCGAAGGCCGCCCCCAGCCTCGACCCGTCCGTGCTCAACGGCTTCTGCAACTCGCTCACCGAGGCCCTCTCCGACAACGTCACGCTCGCCGACCTGGGCAAGAGCGGCGACGCGGACGACGTGATCCGGGTCTCCGCGCCCGCCCGCCCGCTGGTCGAGGCGCTGTACACGTCGGTCACCGGCGTCGCCAAGGGCATCCCCGGCTACCCGAAGCTCCCGGCCAAGGGCGACTTCAGCGACGTGCCGGACCGCAAGCTCTCCGCCGACGTGCAGCTCAAGGACGGCCGCCCGCAGGCGATCACCTTCGACATCGCCCAGTTCGCCGACACGTCGGACTGGTCGGCGCACCTCCCGCTGCGGATCAGCATCTCCACCGACGGCGCCGCGCAGAGCGCCCCCACCGGCGCCACCGAACTCGACATGAACGGACTCCAGGAGGCGTTCTCCTCGATGTCCGGCGGAGACCTCGGGGACGGCGCCACCGGCTCCGGCTTCGACCAGGGCCCCGCCGCCCCGCTCACCGAGTCGCAGTACGCCGAACTCCAGCGGCTCGGCATCGACCGGGACACCGCCGAGTCGATGAACCGCAGCGGCTTCGCCTTCGACGAGATCAAGGGCCTCGCCCCCCAGCTGACCTGACGCCTCGTCAACCGCCCCGCACCACCCCGGCCCGCCGCGAGGAACACCCCCGCGGCGGGCCGCGGCGCAGCGCGACGTCCAAAAGCCGCCGGACCGCGGCCCCGCCCCCGCGCAGGCTGGAGGCATGCACACCACCACCACCGGCACCGCGGCCGGGATCGAGACCAGGGCCGTGCCCGCCCCCGTCCTGGACGCGCTGCGCCGCACCGACGACGCCGGGCAGACCCGGACCGCCACCGTCACCGAAGAGGGCGGCGAACCGCTGCGCTGCTGCCTGACCAGGGCCCGGCCCGGCGAGCGGATCACCCTGCTGTCCTACGCGCCGCTGCTGCGCTGGGCCGCCGAGACCGGCTGCGACCCCGGGCCGTACTTGGAGACCGGGCCGGTCTTCGTGCACGCCGAACCGTGCGCCGGCCACCCCGGCGGCTGGCCGGAGGACTTCCACGGCGGCCCCCGGGTGCTGCGCGCCTACGCGGCGGACGGCCGGATCCTCGGCGGCCGGCTCGGCGAGCCCGGCGAACTCCCGTCCCTCGCCGCCGAACTGCTGGCCGACCCGGCGACCGCCGTGCTGCACGTGCGGGCCGTCGAGTTCGGCTGCTTCCTGCACGAAGTCCGGCGCGCGTAGCCGTTGTTCAGGCGCGCGGCTTGGCGTAGTCGGCGTAGCCCTGCCAGTCGAGCATCACGCAGGGCACGTCGCCGAGCACCCAGGCGTCGTGGCCGGGCGGGCAGAGCATGAAGTCGCCCGCGCCGAACTCCGCCGCCTCGCCGTCGTCCATCTCCACCCGGATCCGGCCGGAGATCACGTACCCGGTGTGCGAGGCCCGGCAGCTGTCGGTGCCGGCGATCGGCTTCACGTGCTCCGACCAGCGCCAGCCCGGCTCGAACACCGCCCGGCCGACGCCGCCGGCCGCCAGGTTCACCAGCGCCAGCTGTCCCTTGCCGCCCTCGAACGGGCGGACCTCCTCCGGCTCGTCGAGACTCATCCGCACCAACCCGGCCATCACCGTTCACCTCCGGCCGAGAACGTCCCGCGCTCCGCCGCCGGAGCGCGGCCCATCCCTCCATCCTCGGCACCCGGCGGTCCGGGCGCGACGCGGGACGGCCACCCCGGCCGCCGGACCGCCTCCGTCCCGGGTCGCGCGCCGTGCCCCGGCGCCTCCGTCCCGCGTCGCGCGCCGGGAAGCCCACCCGTCGCACTAGGCTCGGCGGCATGACCGAGCACCAGCTTTCCCACGGCTTCGAGACCCTCGCCATCCACGCGGGCCAGGAAGCGGACCCCCGGACCGGGGCAGTCGTGACGCCGATCTACCAGGTGTCCACCTACAAGCAGGACGGCGTCGGCGGACTGCGCGAGGGCTACGAGTACAGCCGCTCCGCGAACCCGACCCGCACCGCGCTGGAGGAGTGCCTGGCCGCGATCGAGGGCGGCGCGCGCGGCCTCGCCTTCGCCTCCGGGCTGGCCGCCGAGGACACCCTGCTGCGCACCCTGCTCAAGCCCGGCGACCACATCGTCATCCCGAACGACGCCTACGGCGGCACCTTCCGGCTGTTCGCCAAGGTGCTGACCCGCTGGGGCGTCGAGTTCTCCGTCGCCGACACCCATCACCCCGAGAAGGTGCGCGAGGCGATCCGTCCGACCACCCGCGCGGTGTGGGTGGAGACCCCGTCCAACCCGCTGCTCGGCATCACCGACCTCGCCGCGGTCGCCGAGATCGCGCACGCCGCCGGCGCGAAGCTGGTGGTCGACAACACCTTCGCCAGCCCCTACCTGCAGCAGCCGATCTCGTTCGGCGCGGACGTCGTGGTGCACTCCACCACCAAGTACATGGGCGGGCACTCCGACGTGGTCGGCGGCGCCCTGGTGGTGGCCGACCCGGGCCTGGCCGAGGAGGTCGCCTACCACCAGAACGCGATGGGCGCGGTGGCCGGGCCGTTCGACGCCTGGCTGGTGCTGCGCGGCATCAAGACGCTCGGCGTCCGGATGGACCGGCACTCGGAGAACGCCGAGAAGGTCGCCGAACTGCTCGCGGGCCACCCGAAGGTGACGCAGGTGCTCTACCCCGGGCTGCCGACCCACGCCGGGCACGACGTCGCCGCCAAGCAGATGAAGGCGTTCGGCGGCATGGTGTCGTTCCGGGTCGCGGGCGGCGAGCAGGCCGCCGTCGAGGTCTGCAACCGGGCGCAGCTGTTCACCCTGGGCGAGTCGCTGGGCGGCGTGGAGTCGCTGATCGAGCACCCCGGGCGGATGACCCACGCCTCCGCGGCCGGCTCCCCGCTGGAGGTGCCCGCCGACCTGGTGCGGATCTC
The DNA here is from genome assembly GCF_000721345.1 of Kitasatospora sp. NRRL B-11411. Lineage (NCBI taxonomy): Bacteria > Bacillati > Actinomycetota > Actinomycetes > Kitasatosporales > Streptomycetaceae > Kitasatospora > Kitasatospora sp. NRRL B-11411. The sequence continues at coordinate 7,503 of NZ_JOGH01000090.1, forward strand.
GGTCGGCATCGAGTCCGCCGCCGACCTGCTGGCCGACCTGGAGCAGGCCCTCGGCTGACGGGCCGTCAAGGACCGGCAGGGCCGGTCACCGGTTCAACGGCGGCCCAGCAGGCCGTCGTTGAACCGGGCCAGCAGCGCGCAGAACACCGCGCGCTCACGGGCCGTCCAGCCCGCCGTCAGCTCGCCGATCAACTCCCGCCGCCGACGTCGTACCTGGGCCAGCCGGCCGGCCCCCAGCGGGGTCAGCGCCAGTTGCACCGCCCGCCGGTCCGCCGGGTACGGCAGCCGCGTCACCAGCCGCTCCCGCAGCAGCGGCGCGGCCTGCCGGGTCACCGTCGAGGAGTCCACCCCGAGCGCCGCCGCCAGCGTCTTCACCTTGGCCGGGCCGGTGGCGGCGAGCTGCTCCAGCAGCAGGAACGAGGCCCGGTCCAGCTCCCCGGCGACACTGATCCGCCGGGCGAACACCGCGACCTGGTAGGGGAGTTGGCCGTCCGGGTCCGGACAGTCGGGGTCGGAGGGCTGATCGGGCGCAGACTGGCTCATCGCGGCTCACGGGGGGTGCGGGCGACTCGTGACCAGCAGCGTACGCGCGCCGGACGGACACCGGAACCACGCGCGCCCCGGGGCTTCGTCCGGGGATCCCCGCCGCACGGGCCCTACGCTGGCCCCCATGCACAGGTGGCCGATCACGGTGGACGACGTCCGGGGCGCGCAGAAGATGCTGGCGGGGGTGGCCCGGGTGACCCCGATGCAGACCAGCCGCCACCTCTCCGGGACGGCCGGCACCCCCGTCCACCTCAAGTGCGAGAACCTGCAGCGCACCGGCTCGTTCAAGCTGCGCGGCGCGTACGTGCGGATCGCCGGGCTCTCCCCGGTCGAGCGGGCCGCCGGGGTGGTCGCCGCCAGCGCCGGCAACCACGCGCAGGGCGTCGCGCTGGCGGCCGCGCTGCTGGGGGTGCGCTCCACCGTCTTCATGCCGGTCGCCGCCCCGCTGCCGAAGGTCGCCGCCACCCGCGAGTACGGCGCCGAGGTCCGGCTGCACGGCGCCAACGTCGACCAGGCGCTGCGGGCCGCCCGCGAGTACGCCGAGGCGACCGGCGCGGTCTTCATCCACCCCTTCGACCACTGGGACGTGATCACCGGTCAGGCCACCGTCGGCCTGGAGATCCTGGAGCAGTGCCCCGAGGTGCGCACCGTGCTGGTCGGCACCGGCGGCGGCGGGCTGCTGGCGGGCGTGGCGATCGCGGTCAAGGCGCTGCGCCCGGACGTCCGGGTGATCGGCGTGCAGGCCGCGGCGGCGGCCGCGTACCCGCCCTCGCTGGCGGCGGGGCGTCCGGTCGCGCTGGAGCGCTTCGCCACCATGGCGGACGGCATCATGGTCGGCCGCCCCGGCGACATCCCGTTCGAGGTGGTGAACGCCCTCGCCGACGGGGTGCTGACGGTCTCCGAGGACGCGCTCTCCCGGGCCCTGCTGGTCGGCCTGGAGCGGCTCAAGCTGGTGGTCGAGCCCGCCGGGGCGGCGCCGATCGCCGCGCTGATGGCGGAGCCCGGCCGGTTCGAGGGCCCGGTGGTGGCGGTGCTCTCCGGCGGCAACATCGACCCGCAGCTGATGCAGCGGGTGCTGCGGCACGGCCTGGCCGCGGCGGGCCGCTACCTGTCGCTGCGGGTCCGGCTGGCCGACAAGCCGGGCGCGCTGGCCGACCTGCTGGGCGTGCTGACCAGGGTGGACGCCAACGTGCTGGACGTCGCGCACGTGCGGATCGACCCGCAGCTGGGCCTGGCCGAGGTCGAGGTGGACCTGCACCTGGAGACCAAGGGCCCCGAGCACTGCGCGGCGGTGATCGGCGAGCTGCGCGAGGACGGGTACGTGGTCAGCCGCTGAGCCGGCGGGCGCCGGCGTGGTGCCGGTGCTGCGTCGGTACCGCGCCGGTGCCGGTGCCGGCGCTCTCCGGGGGATTGTCAGTGGCGGCTGCGAGGCTGTGACCTGTCTCACCTGCGACGCTTGACGCGATATATCGCGAGTGGAAGCATCTTGCGATGTATCGCGAGCTTGCCGCAGGCGGGCCCGGGTAACAAATCGGATGATTTCCTTCCAGAACCGACTCGCATCAGGAGATGAGGCAGCCCCATGGCGGCAGCCATCGAAGCCGAGAACCTGGTCAAGACGTTCGGTGACGTCCGCGCCCTGGACGGCGTGAGCCTGGACGTCCCCGAGGGCACCGTGCTCGGGCTGCTCGGCCCCAACGGCGCGGGCAAGACCACCACCGTCCGCGTCCTGACCACCCTGCTCCAACCCGACTCCGGCCGGGCCACCGTGGCCGGCGTCGACGTCCTCAAGCACCCCAACAAGGTGCGCAGCCTGATCGGCCTGTCCGGCCAGTACGCCGCCGTCGACGAGTACCTCACCGGCCGTGAGAACCTCCAGATGGTCGGCGAGCTCTACCAGATGAGCGCCCGCGACGCGAAGCGCCGGGCCCTCGAACTGCTCGAGTGGTTCAACCTCTCCGAGGCCATGGACCGCACCGCCAAGACCTACTCCGGCGGCATGCGCCGCCGCCTCGACCTGGCCGCCGCCCTGGTCGTCCGGCCCCCGGTGATGTTCCTCGACGAACCCACCACCGGCCTCGACCCGCGCAACCGGCTCGCCCTCTGGGAGGTCATCGAGACCCTGGTCGAACAGGGCACCACCCTGCTGCTCACCACCCAGTACCTGGAGGAGGCCGACCGCCTCGCCCACGACATCGCGGTGGTCGACCACGGCCGGGTGATCGCCCGCGGCACCGCCGACGAGCTCAAGGCCCAGATCGGCGGCGAACGCATCGAGGTGGTCGTCCGCGCCGCCGACCTCGTCCCCGAGGCGGTCGCCGCGCTCACCCCCTACGCCAAGGGCGACCCCACGGTGGAGCGCAACACCCGCCGGATCACCGTCCCGGTCAGCGGCGGCGCCCGGGTGCTCGCCGACGCCATCCGCGAACTGGACGCCCGCTCCATCGAGATCGACGACATCGGCCTGCGCCGCCCCACCCTCGACGACGTCTTCCTCTCCCTCACCGGCCACGCCACCGAGGACGGGACGGGCCCGGACGCCGCGGCCGGAGACGGGGACGACACGCCTGTGGCGGCCGGGAAGGGCCGCCGCGGCCAGGGGAAGGACGCCTGAGATGACACTCGCCGACACCCGGGGCGCCATCGGCGGCGCCCCCGTCACCCCGCGCCGCGGCGTCGCCGCCACCGCCCACGACTCCTGGGTGGTGGCGAAGCGGAACCTGCGTCGCATGACCCGCATTCCCGAGATCGTGGTCTTCGGCCTCATGCAGCCGGTCATGTTCGTGCTGCTGTTCTCGTACGTCATGGGCGGCGCGATCGCCATCCCCGGCGCCCCGACCAACCACCAGACGTACATCGAGTACCTGATGGCCGGCATCTTCGCCCAGACCGTCACCTTCGCGGTGGCCGGCGCCTCGGCCGGCATCGCGGAGGACATGACCAAGGGCCTGGTCGACCGGTTCCGCTCGCTGCCGATGTCCCGGGCCGCCGTGCTCACCGGTCGCACCCTGGCCGACCTGGTGCAGACCGCGTTCACCGTGGTCGTGCTGGCCCTGGTCGCGCTGCTGGTCGGCTGGCGGATCCACGAGGGCTTCCCCAAGGCGCTCGCCGCGTTCGGCCTGCTGCTGCTGCTCGGCTACGCCTTCTCCTGGATCGGCGCGCTGATCGGCCTGTCGGTGCGCAGCCCCGAGGCGGCCACCTCGGCCGGCCTGATCTGGCTGTTCCCGCTGACCTTCGTCTCCAACGCGTTCGTACCGGTCAGCTCGATGCCGAGCTGGCTGCAGCCGATCGCCTGCTGGAACCCGTTCTCCGCCACCGTCCAGGCCTGCCGCAGCCTGTTCGGCAACCCGCTCGGCCCGGTGCCGGACTACTGGCCGATGCACCACCCGGTGCCGGTGTCGGTGGGCTGGTCGCTGGTCATCCTGGCGGTGTTCTCCTGGCTGTCGGTGCGCAAGTACCGCCGCGCCGCGGGCTGAACCGGGCGTCCGAGCACCAGGCCGTCCGGCCGCCAGGCCGCCGGACCGCTCGCCGGATGCACGACGGCCGCTCCCCCCACCCGGGGGAGCGGCCGTCGTCGTGCGTGCGGGCCCTGCGGGTCCTGCGGACCGCGCGTGCCTTGCGGACCGCGCGGGCCCTGCGGGGGGCGGTCAGCCGGAGAACGGCTTGGCGTCGACGATCTTCACGCTGGCCTTCTTGCCGTTCGGCAGCTCGTACTGGGCGTCCTCGCCCACCGACTTGCCGATGATGCCCCGGCCCAGCGGCGACTGCGGGGAGTACACGTCGATGTCGCCGTCGGTGACCTCGCGGGAGGCCAGCAGGAACTCCATGGTGTCGTCCAGGTCGCCGTCGAAGGCGACCTTCACCAGCATGCCCGGGGCCACCACGCCCGAGTCGGCCGGGGCCTCGCCGACCTTCGCGCGCTCCAGCAGCTGGGACAGCTGGCGGATCCGCGCCTCGGTCTTGCCCTGCTCGTCCTTGGCCGCGTGGTAGCCGGCGTTCTCCTTGAGATCGCCCTCCTCGCGTGCGGCCTCGATCTTCTTCGCGATCTCGATGCGCCAGGGCCCGGTCAACTGGTCAAGCTCGGCCTTGAGCTTGTTGTAGTGGTCCTGAGTGAGCCAGGTCACGTCATCGTTGGTCTGGGTCACAGGGTGCTCCTCGTCGGTGCTGGCGCCGCCCCGGGGGTGGACCGGTGGCGGTGGGTCGATTTTCTGGGCAGATGCAAAGCAACGCCCGCTCCCGTGCCGACCGGCGTGGAAGGGGCGAAATCACGAGCCTAACAAGTTCCCGGCCTGGACGGGAGGTCTCCGGGCAGCCCGCCCGCCGGGCCCGGGGCCGCCGCGCGCGGCGACCCCTCCGAAAGGGTGAGCGAGCGGGCCGGGCGGGGCGTCACCCCCGCCGTTACGGGCGGGACGCTGCTCCTCGCTGGGGGCGGCGCTGCTTCTCGTCGCGGGCGGCGCTACTTCCTGCCGGAGGCGGTGCTACTTCTTGCCGGGGGTGCAGCCGAGCAGCTCCGCCGTGGTGCCGCGGGCGGTGGTGCGCAGCGTCACCACCTCGACGTAGCTGCTGCCCGCCGCCGGGACCTGGAAGTCCGACTGGCCGACCACCGCGCCGTCCGCGCCCTGCGAGCGGACCGTGCAGACGCCCGCGGTGCCGTCGCTCTTGCGCACCGAGAGCTGCAGCTGCAGCTCAGTGTCCGACACCGCCTGGAAGGTCGGCACCGTCCCGTTCAGCTTGGTCTCCCGCAGCAGGTACGAGCCGCCCAGCCAGGCGATCAGCCCGAGGAACAGCACGCCGCAGACCACCGCGGCGATCCGCAGCTTGCGGTCGGCGGCCCGGTCGTCGGTCCGGCTGTAGCGGCCGGCCGGCGGGGCGGCCGGGGTCCGGGGCGTAGGGCTGTGGTCCATGGCGGGGCTCGGTCCTTTCGCTGAGGGGCGTTCGTCCTTCGGTGGGAATGGACCGGCCCTTCAGTCCGTCACTATAGGAGGGGCACGTCCGCGCCAGAGGCGGCGGGGGAGCCGGCCCGACGAACCGGACATACCTGTACCTGAAGGGGACCAGGCGTTGAGCGAGCAGTTGCGTTTGATGGCGGTGCACGCGCACCCGGACGACGAGTCCAGCAAGGGCGCCGCCACCATGGCGATGTACGTGTCACAGGAGGTGGAGGTCCTGGTCGCCACGTGCACCGGGGGAGAGCGCGGCTCGATCCTCAACCCCAAGCTCCAGGGCGACCCGTGGGTCGAGGAGAACATCCACGAGGTCCGCCGCAAGGAGATGGACGCCGCCCGGGAGATCCTCGGCGTCCAGCAGGCCTGGCTCGGCTACGTCGACTCGGGCCTGCCCGAGGGCGACCCGCTGCCCCCGCTGCCCGAGGGCTGCTTCGCCCTCGAGGAGGTGGAGGTCGCGGCCGGGGCCCTGGTCAAGCTGATCCGCGAGTTCCGCCCGCACGTGATCACCACGTACGACGAGAACGGCGGCTACCCGCACCCCGACCACATCATGACCCACAAGATCACCATGGCCGCCTTCGACGCCGCCGGGGACCCGGCGGCCTACCCCGAGGCGGGCGAGCCCTGGCAGCCCTCCAAGCTCTACTACAACCACGGCTTCCCGATGGGCCGGATCCGCGCCCTGCACGCCTACCTCAGCGCCAACGGCCACGAGTCCCCCTACGGCGAGTGGATCGAGGGCTGGGAGAAGTCCGGCCGCGCCGAGCGGGAGATCACCACCCGGGTCGAGTGCGGGGACTTCTTCGAGATCCGCGACAAGGCCCTGATCGCCCACGCCACCCAGATCGACCCCGACGGGCCCTGGTTCCGCGTCCCGCTCGACGTCCAGCGCGAGGTCTGGCCCACCGAGGACTACGAACTCGCCAAGTCCCTGGTCGACACCGACCTCCCCGAGACCGACCTCTTCGCCGGCCTCCGCAAGTAACCCCACCCCGTACCACCCCCCGGTGACCCGGCCGCCTTAAGGCCGGGTCACCATGGAGGAATGAGCACCCCCGTGAACCCCACCCAGCTCGCCACCGCCCTGGCCCTCGACGAAACCAAGGTCACCCCCGGCCTCCTCGGCTTCGTCGTCTTCGCCGCCCTCGGCATCGCCACCTGGTTCCTCCTCAAGTCCATGAACGCCCGCTTCAAGAAGATCGACTTCACCGAGCAACCGGACCCGAAGGACGACTGACCTCCCGGTACCTCCAGCAGCACGCCGGGAACCCCGTCGACTGGTGGGAGTGGGGGCCCGAGGCGTTCGCGGAGGCGGAGCTGCGGGGGTGCCGGCATTGACACGTACGGTGAGCGGCTCGGGATGTCGTCGCCTGAGCTGAAGACCGGCTGCCGCCTCGCCCGAGGCTGACCGGTCATGCGCTCGGAGGGCGGGTCAGATCTCGCTGAGGTCGACCTCGACCGCGAACGGAGCGGTTGCCCTGACCGTGCCCGTGAACACGTCCGCGTCGCGGTAGGACCGGCTCGCGGGGTCGAGGAGGTAGGTGTAGACGATGGGGACGCCGTTGGCGGTCTGCTCGATCCGCCAGTAGAAGGCGATGCCGGCCTGGGCGTACTGATCCGCCTTCACGATGCGGTCCGTGGTCTCCGAGCCCGGTAATACGACCTCGACGACCAGGAGGACGTGCTCCGGGCGGGTAGGTGTGATGTCGATGGTCTCAGCTCGGTAGACCGCGACGTCGGGTCGCCGGTTGGTGAGCGGCACGTCCTGCAACCGGACATCGAAGTCCGTGTCGGCGTTCCAGTCCGGACCGGCGGCCGCATCCAGGGCGTTCGCCAGGATCCGGGCCAAGCGGTTGTGCCGCTTGGACGCACTCGGGCTCACGACGACCATCCCGTCCACGATCTCGATACCCGTGCACTGCTCCTCGGACCAGGAGTCGTACTCGTCAGCGGTGATCTGGTGGTGCATCCACTCGGGAGTGACCATCTCGGCGGCCATCGGCGTACCTCCTCTGGCTCGACGGGCCCGGTGCTGCTGGGCTCAGCGTACTGTTCTGCGGCCCTTGGATCCGCTCCACGGATCGGACGGCCCACCCGTGGCAGCGCGTCGACGCGGCCATGCGCACCGAGTTCCCCGCGGGGTACGCGGCCTTTTCGGCGTATCGACGGGAAGGCGATCACGACACCACGGAGCACGGAACCCTCCAGCACTCAGGTCGATGCAGGAGGACGGCCCGCAGCGGACCCCTGCTCTGACGGAAGGCCGGCGTGCGGGAGGGGCGCCCTCGCCCGGGAGCGGTCGGCTGGGATGCCGCCGCCATGGCGAACCGGCTGGCCCACGCGACCTCCCCGTACCTGCAGCAGCGCGTCGAGAACCCCGTCGACTGGTGGGAGCGGGGCCCGAGGCGTTCGCGGAGGCGGAGCGGCAGGGGTGCCGGTGTTGTTGAGCGTGGGGTACGCGGCGTGTCACTGGTGCCAGTAGCTGAAGACAACCGGCAGTTCTGACCTGGAGCGTTGTCGAACAGTACTGAGACGGACATGAATGGTGATGGCCTGGAAGGCGGAGGCCGTCGTGTCACCGAATCGGCGGATCAGCGGGCCTGCCGCGTTGTAGCGTGGTATCGGCCTACCTGCACGGAGGAGACGTGACCGCACAGCCGGAGCACCGCGCCGAAGAGCTGATCCCGCGCCCGGAGCGGACCATCACCGCCCTCAAGGCTGCCCTTGCCGTCGTGGCCCCGGACCGTCTGTTGGAGATGCAGACCGAGCAGGCTGAAGCGATCACCAAGGCCATCGACTCCGACACCCTCGATCCTCTCCGGGGGTTCCTTCTGCGGTGGGCTGTCGTGGTTGAGATCGAACGGCATCCAGTGACAGCCTCCAAGCTCCGCAGGGCCGAGTACCTCATGCAAGTGGCGGAGGATCCTGATGACTCCCGGCGTCATGCTCTCACCGCTGCCGAGATCATCCGAGCCGCTTACCAGGTACTGGGCGAATGACGTGGTCCTGGGAGTACCTCCCCAGTGAGGAATACGTGATCGGCGGAGCGCCGCCGGCCTTCGTCGCCGAAGTCGAGAGGAAGGCTGACGAGCTGGTTCGAGCTGCGGAAGTCCTCTACCTCGACGGGACCTCGTACCGGGGTGAGAACCCCAAGAGCAAGACAGCCGACGTCCCCGGCGGCATGTTCGAGTACCTGACCGTCGTACGACACGAGCAGATCTACATCGTCCAGGTCACGTACCTATAGGTCGTAAGGACACCCGTCTGTGCTGCTGCGAGTGGAGGTATTGGCCTACGACGCACCCTGTGAGCGGTGCTCATTCTCGTTCCGGTGGGTATTCGCGCTGCTACCTTCCCACCAGCCGGGCGGCGACGAATTCACGACCACGGACTTTCCCGAAGCCGTTGAGACGGCTCGCACCATCCTGTCGGCGTCCGGCAGCGAGATCGGTCTCCGTGGACAGCTGAGGGACCGGCCGGCATGGCAGCGAGGTCGCAGCTTCCATCCGAACCGGTGTGACGCGTGTGGGCATCAGGCAGATTGGCATGTTTTCGAAAAGGTCCTCGACCGGGCCATGTACGGCGGCTGGATCCACGTCGCTGAGGGCCGTGTGCCCGTAGCCCAGCGGCGGTCGATCAGAGGTAGGGGACAGGGCATTTTCTGGCCGCACTGCTGATCGCGCCCTTCCTCGCCCCTCGTCGCAGTGGGTGCGGTGATTTGTATAACAAGCGCACACGTGGAGTGACCGGCGTGGGATGATTTGCGCACGTGGCGTTGTCGTGTCCAGGTGGGGGGACATTGGCGCAGTGGATGGAGCAGTTGGTCCAGGCCGTGGACCAGGTGCTGGCTGGTGAGGGCCGTTCCGGTGGCCGTGCGGAGTCTCCCAGGCACACGAAGGTCGGGGACGTCCACTATCTGGAGGACGGCTGGTACGGACTGCCCACCTATGCGAGCCGGATCGACCCCGACGACCTCCAGGACATGCGGCTGGCCACCGGGGCCGGGCCCGACGATCAGCGGGGGCGGTCCTTCACCGTACTCGGCTGGCGGGTCGAGTCGGAGCGGGTGCGACTTCAGGTGGCGACCCACGCGCCCCGGAGCGGAATGTCGCTGTGGGCGGTGCGGCGACCGCTCGACTTCCTGGTGCGCTCGCTGCGGGAAGCGTTGGCGACCCTGCCGGTCAACGGACTCACGGAGCGACTGGTCGGGGGCCGGATCGACGCGGTCGCACCGTCGGATGCCTCGGCCTGCGACGGTGTGTTGAAGGACGGTCAGGCACAGGCGTACCTGGCCTGCACTTCGCCAGGCCTGCGGTTGGTCTGGGGGCCACCTGGGACCGGTAAGACGACTGTGCTGACCCGGGCGTTGAGCGACCTGGCTCTGCGGGGCAAACGGGTTCTGCTGGTCTCCGGCACCAACGTGGCGGTGGACAACGCATTGGAGGGGGTGCTCAAGGACCGCTCCTCGCTGCCACCTGGCCTGATGGTCCGAGTCGGTTCTCCCGCGCTCCGCCACGTGGCCGAGGACCCGCGAGTCTCGCTACCCCTGCTGGTGCGCGCCAAGGTGGCAGAAGCCGAGCGAGCGGTGGAAGACGTCACCGAGCAACTCGCCGCCCTGGCCGGCGAACCCGAGCTGACCGAACTGCGCGATGCGGAGGCCCGACTCGCCGGTTTTGATCCCGACACGTACGAGCGGGCAAAGGGACGCCTTGCCCACGGCCGCCTGGTGGAGCGCCTCGCCACCGAACTGGAGGCGGCCGAAATGGGCGAGGCCGGCGCCCGATCCCGGAGTGAGCGGGCTGCCGTCGATCACCGGGAGGCGCTGACGCGCTGGGAAAGTTGGGCACCTCAGCGGGCTCTGCTGGAACAGGTGGCGAAGTGGCGGGCCGAGATCGGGAAGGGCGAGCAGAGCCAGCGGCAATTGAGGGCGGCCCTGCTCGACGCCGAGGCCGCTCTTGCCGCTCTGGACACGGAGCAACGCGAACTCGACGGACGAAGTCGCTTGCGGACCAGACGGCGACGTGGCGAGATCCAGCGCGAACGAGCCGAGCAGGGCCGACGCCGTGACGCCCTCCACCAGCAGGTCGTCCAAGCCGCCGGGACCTACGCCGCCCACCACGACGTGCTGCGCCGCCACATCGCTCAGGCACGGGCGGCAGCCCACCCCGTCGATGACACCGCGCTGCGCCTGCAACTGGCATTGATCGATTCGACCGCCGCCGACCAGGCCAAGGTGGACCAAGATTTCGCCCTCGCCCGGCAGACGGCGCAGACCGCCGGACACCGACTGCGTGCGGCCCAGCAGGATCACCACCCTCAGCCCGGGGACGCCGATCTGGTGGCCGTCTCCGACAACGCCGGCCTTCCCCGGCTGACTGTCCGGCTTCGGGAACTGCAGGCCTCCTGCGCCGGACTGCTGGCCAGGCAAGGCGAGCTGGAGCGCGAGCACGAGCGGCTCGTGCGGGAGCTGGCACGCCGACGCTCCCAAGCCGAACCCGAGCTGATCCGCAGGGCGAACGTGGTCGCCACCACGCTCGCCCGGCTGCGGCTCAACCGGACCGTGGCCGAAGGGCCTTATGACGTTGTCCTGGTCGACGAGGCCGGGGCCGCGCTGTTGCCCGAACTGATCGTCGCGGTCGCCAAGGCCCGGGAGACCGTCGTCCTGTTCGGCGATTTCTGCCAGCTCGGCCCGGTCATGCCCAAGCGCGTGCCGAAGCAGCCGGAGCTGGAGCGGTGGATTCGTACGGACTGCTTCGAGCTGGTGGGCATCCGCACGCCCGCCGACGCATTGGCGCACCCTGGCTGCGCGGCGCTGCTCACCACGCACCGGTTCGGACCCGACACCACCGATCTGGTCAACCGGATCGTCTACGGCGGCATGCTCAGGTCGGCCCGCCCGGTGCGGGACCGGGGTCTCGATCCGGAGATCGTCCTGGTCACGACCGACGGGCTCGGTGAGGAAGACGACGGAATCGCTTCCGTGAGGCGGGTGCCGGGTGAGAAGGGCCGCTGGTGGGTGGCCGGCAGCCTGCTGGCCACCGCACTGGCCGAGCGCCACCACGATGAGGGCGAGAGCGTCGGCATCGTCACGCCGTACAAACTGCAGGCCCAGGTGACGCACGACTGGCTCCACGACCAGGGCCGCCTCTTCCGGAGCCCCGAGGTGGAGGTGGGCACCGCGCACCGGTTCCAGGGCCGGGAGTTCGACGTGGTCGTCCTGGATCTGGTGGAGGACGGTGTGCTTGCGGGATGGGCAGCTGTCGGCGACTTCAAGGACGCGCGGTCGTACCCGAGGGACGGTGCCAGGCTCTTCAACGTGGGTGCGACGCGGGCTCGTCAGCGTGTCTACGTGCTCGCGGCCTGGGACGCCGTCGCAAGGGCGGAGAACGGGACGGTCCTGGCCCAGCTACGGGACATGGCGAGAGCGGAGCCCGAGGCACTGGTGCGCGGAGTCCGCTCCGATCAGCTCCTCGGCCTGCCGGCTGCTGAGTCGCCGGGGTTGAACTCGCTGCAACAGGAGATCTGGCGGGCCTTCGAAGGTCATGTCCGGTACACCGCCATCCACGACGAGGACACTTACTACCCCGATGCCCTTGACGCCATTGACCAGGCCCGCCACAGCATTTGGCTCTGGTCGCCCTGGTACACCAAGCGCATGTGGGAGGTACTCCCGCACCTGCACGACGCGCGCCGCCGCGGTGTGCGGATCCACCTCTTCGTCACCAATGAGAGCGACAGCCTGCTGCAGGGCCAGCTGGCGAAGCCGGACACCGCGGCCGACGCCGCCCGCCGACTGCCGGAACTCAAGGCGGTGGCCGACACGGTGGTGGAGATCAAGGACATGCACCAGAAGATCCTGGTGATCGACGAGCAACTCTGTTTCCTCGGCAGCCTCAACACCTTGTCCCATGCGCCCGGCGGGCAGGGGCGCCGCGAGATCATGGTCCCGTTCCGGGGGCGCCGCTTCGCCCGCCACATCCTCGATCACGAGGACGCCGAATTCTTGCTCCACCCGCCCGTCTGCCCCGACCACGGAGACCAGGCCGAGCTGCGCAAGTACACGATCCCGTCCAAGCAGCGCCCCGCAAGGTCACCGCATACGACCAACCACCCGGCCCAGCGCTACTTCGTCTGGGCCTGTCCCACCCGCATGGCCGTGACCAAACCCGACGGCACCACCGGCACCGTCGGCTGCGACAGACGCAAGGCTCTGCGCCCGGAGGAGGCCGGGTACCTCGGAAAGCAGCCGTCGCTGTAGCCGTCAGGCTCGTGCTCGCCCTCGGCGGGCTCCGTTTCCGGACACGTCGTCCGGGGCCGTGGTTCCCGTCGTCTGTCGGCCGACGGCCTTCTCTCTTCGGGCTTCGAGAAGAAGCCTCTCATCGGGAGGCCCCGGGGTCGGCATCGCCCGGACGGTCGATCCGAGGCGTGCCATCAGGGGAGTAACCGACCGCAACGATGCCGGTCGGACCGACCCGTTCCTCCACCATGGCCTTGAGAGCTTCCTCGGGGGCTCTGTGGTGAAGACCAGAGCGGGGTTCTCTTGAGTGCGAGCAAGAGACATGGAAACGGAAGTCCTTGACGTCCGTCCTCGTGATTTTGGTCGGGCGCACCTTCACTGCACACTATGGCTGTTCGGAAGACTCTGGCTGACCTGAGCTCACGAGCGCTCCTGTCAGGGCGCGCACTTGGGCCAGGACAGTAGCCATGAAGCGGTCGCGATGTGACCGGGTGGGCCGATTGCCCAGCCCCGGCCGGTGCGCAGAGCGGACTACCTGACGGCCTCATGGCACTGACAGGCTGCGGCCGGTGCCTGCTTGGCCCGGGGGGCGATCCGGCAGTGCCGGAGAGCCGATCGATGCCCTGAGACTGTGCTGCTGCGAAGCGTCGGCGCAGGTCGGGAGGGGGCAGATCCTCGACGGAGGGGCTTCGCACGACGCCAGGTCGTTGGATACTTGTCCGCATGGTGAACCGCCTGGCCGATGCCACGTCCCCGTACCTGCAGCAGCACGCCGAGAACCCCGTCGACTGGTGGGAGTGGGGGCCCGAGGCGTTCGCGGAGGCGGAGCGGCGGGGGGTGCCGGTGTTGTTGAGCGTGGGGTACGCGGCGTGTCACTGGTGCCAATGAACTTACACAACCAGGTAGTCCTGACCTGGAGTGTTGCCAGGGGGTAACCGAATGGACACGTACGATGAGGAACTGGGCAAGAACATAGACGCTTGGGTGGAGGCCGAACTGGCCGCTTCGCCCGAGTGGGGGCCCGAGAGGTACGCCAGCATCCGCCAGCGTTTGGAGGACAGCCCGCCCGCTGTCGCCGCTGAGGAATAGGGGCGCGAAGCCGCAGATCGCGGCCCGGGGCCCAGCCGGTGGGCAAGCCGGCTGGGCCCCTTGATGCGTGTCGGGTTCAGCAGCAGCCGCGCGCAGGAGCTACCTTGGCGGGGCGCTTCGGGGTGCTTGTTGCAGGACGGTTCAGCCCGCGGTGAGGATGCGGCAGATGTCGCCCTCGGTGCAGGTGGCTGGGTCGGTCGCGGACGCGGTGCGGGCCAGGTCGCGGAGCGTGGTGCGGGTCGCCAGGAGTTCGGCGAGCCGGCGCTCGACGTCGGCGAGGTGCTGGTCGAGCAGGGCGGTGACGTGTCCACAGGGGGCGTGTCCGTCGTCGCGGATGGCGAGGACGCTGCGGATCTCGGCGAGGCTGAGGCCCGCGGTCTGGGCGGTGCGGATGAAGGTGACGCGGGTGGCGGCGTGGGGCGGGTAGTCGCGGTAGCCGCCGGGGGTGCGGTGCGGCTCGTCCAGCAGCCCGGCCTGCTCGTAGAAGCGCAGGGTCTTGGTGGTCGTGCCGGTGGCGGCGGCGAGGGCTCCGATGCGCATGCCTCCACGGTAGCCCTTGACCTTCCAGTGCGGTGGAAGGTCTAGCGTGGGCAGCGATGAACAGGGAGGTACCGCTGATGCGGGTGGAGATGCTGACGGTCCCGGACTGCCCGAACGGCCCGGTCCTTGAGGAACGGCTTGCCGTGGTGCTGGCCGGGCTCCCGGACGTGGAGCTGCTGCGGCACGTGGTCGAGGACCAGGAGGAGGCCGAGCGGCGCGGTATGCACGGCTCGCCGACCCTGCTCGTCGACGGGCGCGACCCGTTCGCCGCCCCCGGCACCCCGGCCAGCGTCTCCTGCCGCCTGTACCGGACGCCGGAGGGCCGCATCGACGGGGCGCCCTCGGTCGAGGACCTGCGACGCGCACTCGGTGCCCCGGACGCGCCAGCCGGCCCGAGCAGGCAGATGGGGCCGGCCGGTCGAGGCGGCCGGGGCCGCCTCGCTCCCACGGAGCGCGGGCTGCGGGCGGTCCAGCAGGCCGTCCTGCGCTCCTTCGCCACCACCGGCGCCCCGCCTGAGAGGGCCGTTCTGGAACGGGTGAGCGAGCCGTTCGGCGTCCGCGTCGAGCAGGTGCTCGCCGAACTGGCCGCCGAGGACTTCCTCACCCTGGACGAGTCCGGCCGTATCCAGGCCGCGTACCCGTTCTCGGCCACCGCAACCGATCACGTGGTGCAGATCGCCGGCGGACCACGCGTGTGGTCGATGTGCGCGATCGACGCGCTGGGCATCCCCGCCATGCTCCACGCCGACGCCCACATCACCTCCACCGACCCGGTCAACGGCCACCCGGTGCGGGTCGAGTTCACCGGCGGGAAGACCACCTGGGAGCCAGCATCGGCGGTGGTCTACTACGGAGCCCGCGCCGGAAGCGGCCCCGCCGCAGCCGTGTGCTGCGGATACCTGCGCTTCTTCACCGACCGCGCCACCGCCGAGCAATGGACCGGCGACCAGGCGGGACTCAGCGGCGAGATCCTCAACCAGAAAGACGCCGAACGCCTCGGCGCCGACATCTTCGGCCCGCTGCTGGCCGCCACCGCCGACTAGCCCCGGCCACCGCCATGCACCCGCCCACCCGCTCCCCGCGCCGCGACCCGGACACTCCCCGCAGCTCGTTGGGCCTGCTCGTGGCGGTCGCCGCCGCAGCTGCCGTCTGCTGTGCCGGACCCGCCCTGATCGTCGCCGCGGCGTCGGGCGCGCTGGCCGCGTGGCTCGGCAATCCGTGGGTGATCGCCACCGCCGTGCCGCTGGTCGTCAGCGGCGCGTGGTGGTGGCTCCGGCGACGGCGGGCGTGCTGCCCGCCGCGCGCCGCCACCTCGCGTGACGCTCGTCCCCGCGACCATGACCCGCACGGTCGCTGACACTTCGCCGAGGACAATGGCCGTATGCAGATCCGTATCGACGCCTTCGACCTGCCGGGCCGCACCTGCGGCGCAAGCCCCGACTTCCCCGGCTACACCAACATCCACGTCGCGGTGCAACGCAAGGACCGACGAGACGAGTTGCTCGATCCGCAGCCCGGCGACGCCGCCACCGCGACCTGGACCCTGGACTGCACCGCCACCCCCACCCCAGCGGGAACCGACCTCAAAGGCCCCTACATCCAAGGCCGCCCCGGCGGCCGGTTCGTCTACCTCTCGTGGGGCAGCGTCGACGAAGCCGGCACCTTCATCCTGTTCCGACGCGCCAAACTGATGCTCGACGCCATCGACCCGGCCACCGTCGACGCCGCCGTGCGGTCCGGAGCTCTGGTCGGGCGCCTACGTCTGACCGACGCCAAGGGGCATCCGCTATGTGCGGCGGTTCGGCCGCCGCTCATCGAGTGGTCCGTCCAGCTCCGCTGAGCCCCTGAGTGGTCTCGGCCCGGCTGTACAGCGTCGGCGAAGGGCTCAGCCGAGCAGGGTGCTGATCTGCTGGACGGCGGTGTGGGCGGTGCGACCCACGCTGATGAGGGTGGCGGAGGAGGGCCCCAGGCCAACTTCCGTCGCGTCCGTCCCTGGAGTCGGTGCCGCAGTTCGTAGAGGCGTACTTGGCATCTGACGAGGCATCAGCTGGTGCCAATGAACTTACACAACCAGGTAGTCCTGACCTGGGGTGTTGCCAGGGGGTAGTCGCGTGAGTACGTACGATGAGGAACTGAACACGAGTATCGACGCTTGGGTGGAGGCCGAACTGGCCGCCTCACCCGAGTGGGGGCCCGAGAGGTACGCCAGCATCCGCCAGCGCTTGGAGGACAGCCCGCCCGCTGCCGCCGCTGGGGAGCAGGAGCGCGGAGCCGCGGACTGCGGCCCATGAGGAAGAGCCGTGCGAGGGGACCGATCGGTCCCCTCGCACGGCTCTTGCGCCGGTGCGGGACGAGCCGTAACTGGCACTGAGGGTGACCAGTCGGCTGTTCGGTCAGCTGGGGCTTGACGTCGGTAGCGAGAGCTTGACCAGGACCGGGGTGGGGTTCTGGGTGTTGCCGGAGGCGTCGGCCAGCAGCCAGCCCTCCGCCCGAGTGGCGCTGGTGCGCTCCACGGTGAGGTCGGTGGCCCGGTTCGCGGTGAAGGTCAGGAGCTCGGTCCAGGAAGCCGGCGCCTTCCCGAGATCGAGGTACTGGAGGCTTCCGTCGAGGGAGCTTCGGGTGCTGGCCACGAAGATGGTCTGCTCGTCCGGACCGGCAGCCGCGCGAGGGTTGGGAACGGCGGAGACGATCCAGTTCTTCTCGTCGGCGGACGGGCTCTTGCTGACGTCGACGGGAGTGCTGTGCCCGCTGCCGCTCAGGAAGTGGCGTTCGTCGGCGAGGTGGACGGCCCGCATGCCGTTGGGGAAAGGGATGTCGTAGCGGGTCTCGTCGCCGGGCCGGTCGCCAATACGGCTGATGGTGACCGATCCGCCGACCAATCCCCCGATCTGGTTGTAGACCCACAGGGTGCCGTCCCGCCCGGCTTCCAGGGTCGCGTAGCCGCCGAAACCGCCGGCCACGAGCTGAAGGTCGCGGGTCTTGGGGTGCCAGCGTAGGAGCGCGCCGCGGCACAGCACAGTCACCGATCCGTCGGTGTTGTGGACTGCCCGGTCTTCGGTGCCGGGCAGAGCCAGGGCCCACTTGGTCTTGCCGGTCGTGGTGTGGAGTTCGACGACGCCGGTGTTGGTCGTGATCAGGAGCCGGTTGGCGGGAGCGGCACTGATGCCGCTCGGGTGCTGATCGGACTCCCAGACGCCGGTGAACTCCACGCTGGCGTCCGCACCTTCGGTGCTGGTCTTGATGATCGGCCATGGCGGCGGGGCGGCGGCTGCCCGCGTAAGCACCGGAACGTCCGGTTCGGCGTGCCGGGGGACGACGATGTCGGCCAGGGGGACCAGCCGGTTACCGGAAGCGGCTGTCTCGCCGTAGAGCCGGTTCAACAGCTCTTCGGGATCGAGCAGCCCGCAAAGGGCGGCCTCGATGTGGGAGAGATCCATCAGGAGCAGCTCGTTGTGGCGGTTGATCCACTCCAGCGCGTGCGAGTTGAACCCGCTGGCGGACAGGACGATGGCGCGGGTACCCGGAGGCCGGGTAGAGAGCCGCTCAGACAGCTTGGTCAGAGGGTCCGCGCTCAGGGGGGCGGCTTCCCACTTGGCTTCAAGGATGTAGTTGTAGCCGATCGTGAAGAAGACGTCCGTCTCGTCCCTGCCGCCAACCCCGATCACGCTGGGCCGGGCATCGTGTCCCCACGCCTTGAGGACTTCGGCGATAAGTGTGTTGAACGCCTGCCCCCGCTTCTGGGGTGTCAGGCCGGAGTCATCGCGCAGACCCTTATAGGTGGCGAGAAGGGCACGAAGGCGCAGGGTGAGGTTCAAGTCCACCGCGTCATCCTGGCGGACCGAACGAGGATCACGGAAGGCACAAGTCGTACCAGCGGGTGACTCAGCGGGTGGGCCGGCACGGAGCGGTCCACAGCGCGGAGGCAACCTGAGTCCAGCCGTGATCCCTCTTGCTGTCGTCGCGCGCCTCCTCCGCAACCACGAAGCCGTGCGCCTCCAACTGGTGCACCGCGGTCTCCCGGGGCAGCACCGGAACTTCTTCGCCTTCGAGGTCGATCATGTAGCGGCCTGGGTCCTCCGGCCGGGGGACGACCATGGTGTCCGCAGGTCCGAGATCGACCGGTCCTACCACGACTTCGGGTCCCGGTGCGATGACGTGCAACTTCCACCGCCCGCGGAAGGCCGAGACCTCGGCACCGTAGAGCGCCGGGAGGCCGACGTGGTCGGGGTGGGCTTCGGGCACGGGGACTCCTCTGGCACGTTGTGCACCTTCTCGCCGACCGTAACGCACTGGTACGACAGCACCTCGCTGGTGTGCCGGGCCGGGCGCGGTGGTCACCAGAGGCTGAGCGGACGGCCTTCCGCGATCACCGCTTCGACCCGTGCGGCGATCTCCGCCTCGGACTTGCCGCAGACCAGGCCGGCGCGGATGGCGGCGCCGATCGCGCGGGAGCGTCCGGCGGGGCCGCGGAGGTCCGCGAGGGGGCTACCCGGGTCGCGCCGCCGAGCCACCCACTCCGCCCGGTTCTCCGCCGCTGTGCCCAGCCGAAGGTGCGCCGGCTGCTGGCAGGAGTGGTTGTCGCAGGTGTGGCAGACGGTCAGGTCGGTGCCCCATCCCAGCCGTGGGATGACGCCGTGTGCGAGCTGATACCCGTACAGGTGCCCGGGCACCGTCCCCCGGCGCGTCCGGCCCGGCCGCGAGGTGGCCCGGAAGGTGGCGTGCCCGGTGCTGGAGATTCCGCCGGTGAAGAACCAGCACCCCGTGGCCGAGGCCCGGTAGACCTTCGCCCAGTACCGGGCCCGAACAGACTCGTCGGCCAGCCATGCAGTCCATTCAACCGCCGGTATCCGCACGGGCGTTGGATCTCCAAGGAGAGAGAGCTGCTCGTCAACGGGAGCGGGCCCGGACCCCTTCACCGCAGCGAGCGGGAAGAGTCCGGGCCCAGGGCTGCTCGTCTCAGACGGCATCGGCCAGGCCGCCCTCCGTCGCGGAGTCCGGGGCGGAGGCGGAAGGCGCCGCGGGGGAGGCGCTGGCCTTCCTGGCACGGCGCACCGGGCGCGGACGCTCGGCGCGGGCGCGCAGTCCCTCGATCACCTCCTTCGCGCGAGCGGCGGTAACAGGCTTCGCCTCGCGCTCCAGCTCTTCCGCCGTGACGCCGAGCAGCTGCCCGACCAATTCGGCGTCGTTGTTGAACAGCCGAAGGACGGCTGCGGCAGCCTCCCGCGCCGCGACCTCGGCGTCATCCTTCGCCTTCGACGCTGTTACCGCCGCCTCCCGTGTGGCCAGGGCGTTGGCCGCCGCGAGCTCTCGTGTCCGCGCCTGTGTCTCCTCGACGGCGCGAACCCGCCGCCGCAGTTCCGCCGCGCTCACCGATCCCGTCGAAGTGCTCACCTGTTCCTCATCCCAGCCGAATCCGTGCCCATCGCGCGCACCGTAAGCACGGGTCCGCGGACACCTCAAACTGCGGTCGCAGGGTGACTCGCGGAGCGATGTCAGTAGGGGTGGGCAGAATGGAGCGATGGACGCAGAGCGTGAATCGGCGAACCCGGACGGCCGGGTCTGGCCTAGGCCGACGGACCTCCCGGGGCCGCTTGCAGCCGCCCTGGACCTTCTCAAGGCCGAGGGGTGCGCTCTCAGCCACCTTGACCTGACGAGCAGCGAACTGATGGCCGATCTGGGCGACTTGGCGACTCCGGAGGTCACCGACACGCTGGCCTGGCTGCACGAGCACCACCAGGTCCTGAGCCGGGCGCCGAAGGCCACGGCCCGTGGACTTCTCGAACAAGCTCACATCAGCCCGTGGCCGGCCAAGCGGAGCGGCCAGAACAGCCAGGCCGAGGCCGAACGGGTGTTCAACGACTGGGCCAACATCCTCCTGCTGTGTCAGTTCTGCCACCCGATCTTCGACAACCAGGGCCTCATCCCGCGCGTGCTGGTCGAGCGGGCCCGTACCGAGGTGCTGCGGACCCCCACCGGCTACGAGGCGCTTCGTCTCTTCATCAGGCGCTCCCTGGCCTACCGAGGCAACCAGCCCGACGCGATGCAGCCGTTCCGCACGGACATCGAGCGCGCCCACTTCGAGCTCGCGACCCTCCACGGCCACGGCGACCCGATCACGGTGGCGCCCTTCCGCAAGGCCGACCGCTACTTCCAGTCCACCGCGGACCCGGTCAGCGGGCTGATCCGGCAGGGCGACTATGGCGGGAACCCCGACGAGTTCTACTTCGCCCGCGGCATCACCAACGTCCCCCCGCCCGCGCCCGGCCTGTACAACGTGGTCAAGACGCCCAACGGCTTCGACTACGAACCCGCATCGGCGCCCGGCGTAGAGGACGCATCCGCTCCGGACAACGCCAACGGCGGCGCCGGCTGACGACGGACGCCAGCGCCCTCTCCTGCTCCGGACTTTTTGTGCCTCCGGCGGGTCCTCTCTCGGAGGGGGAGGGGGCGGGTTGGTTGGGTGCGGCGTCGTTCGTGGTTGGGGTTGTGGGGGCGGGGTTCCCTCCTCGG